>NZ_JBRILQ010000008.1:0-153569 GCF_052977045.1 Shewanella sp. 125m-7 | reverse complement strand
AAATCCCCACCAGAATACTGGTAGGGATTATCTTTCATCTGCAGGATCGGTCAAGTCCTCTTAAACGATCGGCATTGGAACTTAACGTTCGGCTTTTTTATATCCATTTATGTCATTTACTCTTTTTCAAGCTCTAGCTGCATTAACATCATATCTTCACCATCAAGTACAGTGGTGTTTGTACTCTGACAATGGCTGCACATTACATTTCTTTGTTCATGCTCAGTATGACCACCACAAGTAGCGCAGCTGATGACTAAAGGTTGAATATTCATAATTAGAGAAGCGTCGCGACATATGCCTTCTAATTTGAACGTTTCAAAAGCCGTTTTCAGAAGTTCGGGTTCAACACCACTTAATACGCCTAATTTTATTACGACTTGGGTAATTTTTGTGGCGTCATTCGCGATAGCGTGTTGTTCACACTGTTCAATTAATGCAGTGACAATAGAATACTCGTGCACTAGCAGATCCTCGGCAGCAGTTCGCCCTGGGGTAAATCTAAGTAGCGGCTGCTGCCCCAAGGTGTATTGAGTACTACTTTTCCGGGCCTTTGCTCTGTTACTTCGCCAATTACCGCAGCGTGCTCACAGTGACCAAAGCGTTGCATTATTTCTAACGTTGCATCAGCACTCTTTTTGGGTACTGCGAGTATAAAGGTGCCTTCGTTAGCAAGATCTAATGCCTCAAAGCCGTATAACTCACAAAGGCCTTTGACTTCCTCACTTACCGGAACCGCTTCTTCTACAAGGTTAATACCGATATTTGATGCGCTGGCCCATTCATTAAGTACGGCCGATAGCCCACCACGGGTTGCATCTCGCATCGCATGGATCTCGATATTTGCCGCAATGAGTTGCTCAACAATCGGCCACAGCGTTGCACAATCACTTGTTAATTCAGACTCAAGCGATAAGCCTTCTCTCGCCATTAGGATTGCGGCGCCGTGCCGACCAATATCACGGGAGACAATAATCACATCATCAGCGACTAAATTTTTAACTGAGATGCCGCTATGTAAGATCCGGCCAACCCCAGTGGTGTTAATAAAAACGCCATCAGCACAACCTCGAGGCACGACTTTGGTGTCGCCACAAACAATACGAGCGCCTGAGCACTTAAGTTCGGTGGCCATGCTACTGACGATGGTTTTCAATTGATTAATCTCAAAACCTTCTTCAATAATAAAGCTACAGCTTAAATATTGTGGCTCTGCGCCCATCATCGCGAGATCGTTCACCGTGCCGGCGATAGATAATTTGCCAATATCTCCACCAGCAAAAAATAGCGGTGATACAGTAAAGGAGTCTGTTGTAAACGCGATTTTACCGTCAACATTGAGTACGGCTGCATCTTCTTCACTGCGTAAGATAGGGTTATCGAAGGCTTTAAAGAACAAATCTTTAATTAACCGATTCATCTCTTTGCCGCCACCACCGTGACTCAGTTGCACTCGTTTCTTGCTATTGAATTCACTCATTAGCTGACTCCATTGTATCGGTAATAAGCATTACACGCGCCTTCGGAGCTGACCATACAGCTACCAAGTGGGGTTTCAGGGGTACAGCCTCGACCAAAGACTTTACAGTCTTTAGGCTTACATAAGCCCCTTAAAATATCACCACACTGACAAGCTTTGTGGTCATCAATCTCTTGAGTGGGTAACTGTTTGGCGTAGATCAGTTCAGCGTCTCGGTGAGAAAACTGCTCTCTGAGCATGAGTGCAGAGTCTGCGATCGGGCCGAGCCCGCGCCAACGAAACTCTGGTCTGACAGTTAAGTACTTATCCACCATTGCCTGTGCGGTTAGGTTACCGTCTTCAGAAACCGAACGACTGTATTGATTCTCTAATCGCGCGCTTGCGGCAACTTTTTGCTTAACAATCATTAGAATTGACTGCATAACATCAACGGGCTCAAATCCTGAAATAACCAAAGGCGTGTGGTAGCTGGTTACGGCAGGGCGATAAACCTTGGCGCCACTGATAACGCTAACATGAGCGGGCCCAATAAACGCATTTACCTTAACGTTAGGATCCGCCATGACAGCATCGATAGCTGGGGGAACTAACACGTGGTTGATATGGAATAGCAGGTTATTTATGTTTCGCTTTTCTGCTTGGTCAATCAGCACTGCCGTCATGGGGGTAGACGTTTCAAAACCTATGGCAAAGAAAATCACGGTTTTATCTGGGTTATCCGTTGCAATCGTTAACGTATCTAAAGGATCATAAATCGGTCTTATATCACAGCCTTTGGCCCTAAATTCAGCCAGGCTGCCATGGGAGCCGGGTACGCGGATCATATCTCCAAGAGTGACTAATATTGTGCCTGGCAGGCTTGCGAGGGCTGCGGCATGATCAATGCGCTCCTTTGGCATAATGCAAACGGGGCAGCCTGGTCCATGGATGAATTCAATGTTGTCGGGCAGTAATTGATTTAAGCCATACTTCATTATGGTGTGAGTATGGCCGCCACATACTTCCATGATATTGATTTGACCTTCGACTTTAGCCGCCAAGGAGGTGATCTCTTTAGCGAGGGAGCGAATGACCTCGGGATCTCTAAAACCTTGGTAAAGCTGATTTAAGGCAATCATCCAGACTCCTTATCTTCTAGTTCAAGCTTCTCTATAATCTCCTGATACAGCGCCAGACTCTCCATGGCATCGTCCTTGTCAATTTTGTTCATGACAAAGCCGATATGGATAAGTACATAATCACCTATCTCAAGAGGATCGCTAATAAGGTGACTACTGACTTTGCGCTTAACGCCCATGGTATCGACCGTTACCGCTTGTTCATCTTGATGAACCGTTACAACCATAGAGGGAATAGAAAGACACATTAGGTTGTTACTCCTTTATGTCTTGAAAGCCAATCCGTGACTTGCGTTAGGGTTTGTGGTTCTTTTACAGATATTTGCATCAGCTCAACATGTGGATTGAGCTTTTTGAGTTGAGCGCGTGCTTCTTCAATACTAAAGTCAAAATACGGTAGCAGATCAGATTTAGTGATAAGTACCAGATCGGCACGGCGAAACATCACAGGGTACTTTTCTATCTTGTCGTCACCCTCTGGCACAGAAAGCAAAACAATATTTTTGTGAGTGCCAACATCGTAGCTTGCTGGGCAGACGAGGTTACCAACGTTCTCGACAAAGCAAATATCGAGAGCTGTAAAGTCGATATGATGCAGCGCACTGTGCACCATAAAAGCGTCTAAATGGCAGGCTGTACCGGTTTGGATCTGGTAGGCGTCAATTCCTTTCGCTTTAAGTCTATCGGCGTCTCTTGAGGTTTCTAGGTCGCCTTCGATTACCGCGTATTTTAGTTCGGTATGTTCATACAAATGCTCAAGTAAAGTCGTTTTGCCGCTACCTGGGCTACTCATAATGTTAAAGGCTGTAATACCTTTCGCCTCGAAATGCTCGCGGTTATGTTGAGCCTCTATGTCGTTTTTATCTAAGATCTTATGAATAACGGCGAGGGTAGTCTTGTCATTAAGCTGAGGATTACTCGCAAGATTATCATCGGCTTTAGCGTGCGAGTGGCCCGTATTTAAAAGATGATCATGACGGGTAATAGAACAGCCACAGTCTTGGCACATAGAAACTCCGTTTATTATTATGTTGTCTCATTGTCGACTACAGTTCCGTAATCGACCTTGATGTAAATCACCTTTATTGGTGTTTGCGGGTGACAGCTGTCACATTTACTCTAGGGTTGTGAATAGCATGCCACAACTGGCCTAGTGAAATTCCGGCATCATTGATTGGAACCTTATGACTTGAAAGCAGCTGATTGCCTTGGGCTAATAATTGTTTCTCACAACGCTCAAGTAGATATCGGTTTTGAAATACACCACCGCAAAGCACGATAGGAGTATCAAGGTAATCGTTAGCACATTCACACACCCAATTGCATAAGGTATCCATAAAGGCTTTTGCAATTACTGCGATGCGCTGTGGGGTGAGCGGCGCTTGGGTGACGGCTTCAACGATCTGTTGTATCAGCTCAGCGCTATCCCAAAGAGAATTTGATTGCTTACCAGCAAAGCTGATGGGCTTAATGGTTAGATCTGTTTTACTTGATGACATATTTGATGTGATGCTATCTGGGTCAACCACCGCGTCTTTGATATCAAAATTATTCAATTCAAAATCGTTAGTGACTCTGTTAGCAGCGGCTTCGATTAACATTCCGGCTTGGCCCTCATACTGAATGTCAGTAATAAGCCCAAGTGCAACAGCGACGGCATCAAATAATCTGCCCGCAGAGGACGTTCTAATGCTGGAGTTTGCCTGCCAAACCTTAACCAGATTATTAAACATGGTCGGTGAAAGCTCGGAAATCGCCGCAAGGTTAAGGCGTTTTATCTCTTGTGGTGAATATTTTTCAAGTAAAATTGATAATAATAGCCGTACAGGTTGCTTGATAGCTTGTTCACCGCCAATAAGCGCAAAGCTTGTAAGGCTTTTAATACGTTGATACTGGTTAACGTCACAAAACAGTACCTCACCACCCCATAATGTATTGTCATCTCCTAGGCCTGTGCCATCAAAACTAAAGCCCAGCACAGGCGTTGTGAGCTTGTTGGCGGCCATGACACTTAACACGTGGGCATAGTGATGTTGCACCGTATTTGTGTTGCTAATCGCTTGGGTTCTGGCCCATCGGCTGGTTGTATAGTCAGGATGGCTGTCATGAACGAGTGTACTTGCACTAAAGCCGTATAATCTTGTGAATGTATCGAGTGTATGATGAAAATACTCTTCGGCTTCGATGGAGACGAGATCGCCAATATGAGGGCTAACAAACAGGTTATGTTCAAAACCAAAACTGATACTGTTTTTTTGCTGTGCCCCTAAAGCCAGTATGTTCTCTGCTAGCGGCTGCTCGCGATAAAAAGAAAGTGGCGCATAACCGCGCGCTAAGCGCAAAACCTGTAACTTGTCATTTATCAGCTGCACCACGCTATCGTCACAGCCATTTAAGATAGGTCTGTCGTGGTCTAAAATATTATCGACAACATGAGAAAGCTTGCTTTTAATCGCGTCGCTATGAATGATAATAGGCTCGCCTGCAAGGTTTGCACTGGTCATGACTAAAGGCCGTTTAACGCCACTGAGTAATAACTGGTGTAAAGGGGTGTACGGTAGAAATATCCCAAGCCTATCGATATCCGGTGCAACTAAGTGGCTAAGCGTTAGTGCAGGCTTTAATGTCGGCTCGAGTGCCTGCTCCCATTGGTGAGTAGGCTCGGATTGAACATTTGCAGCTTGCTTAAGCTTGCTATTGGGGGCTAGTGTTTTGCGCATCACAGCTTTACGCATTAGCGTAATAGGGCGCTCAGCACTATTAAGGATTTGCCACTCGGCCTCACTGCCAGTAACGAGTTGGCTTGCGGCATCAATATTTTCCACCATCACAGCAAAAGGTTTGGTTGGGCGGCATTTTCGCTGGCGCAGTAATCTAACACTTTGATCGTTGCTAGCATCACAGACCAGATGAAACCCACCAACGCCTTTAATCGCTAATATCTTGCCTTCAATCAGCGCGTTAATGGCATCCTCAAGTGCAGAGTCTTTGGTACTTAGCTGTGTTAGGTCGGCCTTTGTGAAACTTAATTGCGGCCCGCACTTAGGGCAACTGACAGGCTGTGCATGGTAGCGCCTATCCATAGGATCTAGATAGGCGCGCTCACACTCTTCGCACATTTTAAAGCTTGCCATTGCGGTATTGGGTCTATCGTAAGGTAGCGCATTGATCAGTGAATATCGTGGGCCACAATTAGTGCAATTGGTGAACGGGTATCGATAATGGCGATTACTTGCATCGGCAATATCGTCCAAGCAGTCTTTGCAAGTGCATTTATCCGATGATACGGCAACAGCGGCAGGACTGTCTTTTTCGCTATGGACAATGCTAAAGCCATGACATAGTTCGATAGTTGAAATAGGAGTCACATCGATATTGTCGATGCGCGCAAGTGGGGGAGGTTGCTGGTGAAAAGCGGCTTCAAACCGGGTTAGATCAGCTAGGGGGCCTTGCACTTCTATGGTGACCCCTTCACTGTTATTAAGCACGCTACCGGTTAAGTTGAGCTCATGAGCTAAACGGTAAACATAGGGCCGAAAACCGACACCTTGAACGATGCCGGTGATCTTTATATGTAAACGCATTTTAGTCAGATTATTAGTCTTATTGTTAGTGATGGATATTGTCATCAGGCCTTAGTGTCTACGCTGTTTAAGGTACAGGGCGCCAGCGGCGAGGTTTACTCCATCGAGATCCATTTGCGAATTAGTATTGAGGGTAAAGTTTTTACCCAGGCGTAGAGCGACTCTTTGCGCTAATACTTCATTTGCAAAACTGTTACCAGCGATCACCACAGATTTAATACTGATATTTTGATCTAAGTGCTCAATCCAATTACAAATATAATCGGCAAAAGAGTCGTGCATACCAAAGGCAAGTTTATCGATATTATCCGCTTCAGCGAGCCTAAAGCTGATAATCGTGCCCAATGTTTTACACCAGTTTAGACTTCTAAACGCTTCGCCTCTTGTTAACGGGAAATCAATCCTAGGCGCATTGGCTCCCTTGTGGCACATGGCGCGAGCAACGACAAAGTCACAAAGTTCGGTTTTGCTTAATGGCGCTGTTGTATTTGCGGACGTCCTTGGTTGTAAATGACGTGCAGCACCAAGAAAGACGGCAGCAATGGCCCACAAAGACTCAATATTATTGGTCGGTTGTGCTAGTTTTAACGATAACAGTTTCAAGTAATCATCAGGATATTGAGTTTTAAATTTATCCAACAAGGATTTCTGTGGTGATAACTCTAGCTGATGCACTATGTCATAGCCGTTGTCGGGCATGCTTGGGAACTCAAAGAATAATTCAACTTGTTGCTTGCCGTCTAACGTCACTATTTGGGTGCTACTTGAGTGACTGAAGTACAAGGCTGCTACGTACTTGGGCTTCTTTTCAGCAATGGTTGCACTATGCAGTGCACAACTCGCGGCGTTACTTATTGGCGTTATCGCATTATTTTCAGTAACACTTGGCTCATTTAAGCCGATTTCAACATGGCTATTAGCCCAGCGAGCACTATAATTTCCAGCCTGTGCATCATCATGTAATGGTTGGCGCGCCGCGTCGACGACCTGCGTTTGGCTTGATGGCGGTGTTTGGATAAGCGACCATTTTGCTTCAACCATGGCAATTTTAGGGTTATGGCTGTTCGCAATATAAAGATAATCGATACCTTGTTGCCTAAGGATTTCACCGATCACCAGTAACAAACGCGATTGTGCAAAACTTATCTCGTATAAAGGTTGCTTTAGTCGAGGGTGATTGTTGATAGGTCGCGTTTTAATAAGCGGTTTTTCGATACTTGAAAGAGCCAATATTTGACTATCGTTAACTGAGAAGTGGGCGTGTAGATTATTGGGATTACAGATCACTAACTGTTGACGAGCTTCGATAGGTTGGTTGGCGATAGGCTTAAAACTAATAATGGGGCCCGCCCCAATGCTATCGCTTGGCAGTTCTATAGCACCTAACTTATCGAGCTTTTGTACTAAGGCTCGCGCGTCGCTTAACGAAACAGCTTGCTCGATAGGAGAGATGCGAGTGTGAGCATGGCAGCAGGGGCAGTGAAAGCCAATGTGACCAAAATGTGCAGCTTGGTTATCACCAAACTGAGGTTGGCAATGCTGACAATATTCAAGTTCCAGTTTCGCTTCTGGGAGCAGTTTTTTTGTGCCTATAGGCTTTTCAATCGCTATAATTTGAGGCTTCACAAGCCAAGCTGAAATCAAGAAGTCTTGAGCGATGGCATCGGCAAGTTGTTCAAGTTGTGCTTGCTCACCTTGAGCCTCAATATAGTAAAGATTATCGTTTTTTCCTATGGTTACGTCATATTGCTCATTTTGTAGGTATTGATTACAGAGGTGCCCATAAAAGGGCACTTCTCGGGTACATTTAAACTCAAATCTAATATTCTTCATCTGAAGTTAAGCCTCGTTTGTAGGAATCGGGAATAAGGCTGTTGATATCAATGTTTGCAAAGCGTTGATGAGTAAATCCTAGTGAGTCCAAATGACGCATGAGGGTTTTTTCCATCAAAGGCACCGCTGCTTGGATCTGTTCAGTCAATCCGAGTATCATAGGCTCTAGCACGGTGGGTGTTACACCTAATACGAAGGTTTTTGGTCTGTCGCCAACCATTTCCATCATAATAAGCGTTTGCAGCATCTCAACTTCATGAGCACTGCCTTGCCAATCAATTTCAGCTGGCGCGTTATCAAAATCAAAAAAGTAGACTTCTCCTGGGGCAACACCATTTGCATTTACGGTGTCAACGACGATGAGATAGTCATATTTACAAAGTGTTGGGATAAGTCCTTGGGCAAGTGTTCCACCGTCAAGTAAGTCGAGTTGATCTACTGGATGGTGGAAGCGATAGTTTTCTTGGATATAATTGACGAAATGTACGCCGATGCCCTCATCGGCGTACAGGACATTGCCAATACCAAGTAGCAATATCTTCATGTTTTCCTTTTATTTTTTCTTATGGTAGTCGTAACCTGAGACAATAGAGTCTACAGAGTTATGTTTAAAACGAATGCCTGACCAAACTGCCATATACACGTGTATTACCACAAAGATGATAAATACCCAGGTAAGGTAGTGATGCCAGAGTCGCACCGGTGCTAATCCACCCATCATTGCGGTGACCCAACTCGCCATGCCGCTAAGCATGCCACCTAGACCTTCATGGTACACATTGGCATATAAGACTAGGCCTGTAATGCAGATCAATAACGCAACCACTGATATTGCAAAGTAAGTCACGAACTGCAGTGGACCATAAACCCCAGCTTTGTCTAAATGTCCCATCCATAGGTAAGACTTAAGCTGAGTGATCCAGCTCTTTAAACTCATTACGTCTTTAAACGAACGACGTTCGATATCACTCTTACCAAAAAAGAACAGATAAGCGCGGACTATAGTGATCGCGACTAACACAAAGCCAAAGATCTGATGAGCTGCACGAATATAGCCTTGTACTAATATGTCGGAACTTTCTGGCGCGACTAAAAATGGCCAGGAAATATAAAATCCTGTGACAATTAATACCAAGATGGCTAAGGCTCTTAGCCAGTGAAATATTCTTATCGCAGCACCAAAAATCAGTTCCCTTTGGTAGAGCGCAGATTGAGTAGCCATGCTATCCCCCTTGATTAGAATCCGTTGGGATCAATTTTAAATTCACCGAGGTTTTGTCCCTTGTAGTCCATCACGTGCACCGCGCACGCCATACAAGGATCAAATGAGTGAATTATGCGGATAACTTCTAAAGGCTTGGTAGGATCTTCAAGTTGCAAGCCGATAAGCGAGGCTTCATAAGGTCCCATTTTACCCTCTGCATCAATCGGTCCAGCATTCCAAGTTGTTGGCACCACAGCTTGATAGTTTTCAACCTTGCCACCTTTAATTCGGATCCAGTGACTGAGCATGCCGCGTGGCGCTTCAATCATGGAGTGGCCTACGTATTCTTTGCTTGAGTCCATTTCTGGTTTCACATAGGTCGTTTCATCAGACTGCATGTTGATTAACATGGCATCGAAGGTTTTTAATCCTTCTTGTGCAACGATAACGGTTTGCAGCATACGTGCGGCGGTGCGGCCGAGCGTCGTAAACAATGCTTCAACAGGCAGGCCTGTGGCTTCTAGCAAACCATTAACGGCATCGACAACAACCTGATTGCCGCGAGCGTAGCTGACTAATAAGCAGGCCAGAGGACCGACCTCAACAGGCTCTCCGTTATAACGTGGAGACTTAACCCAAGAGTATTTTCCATCGCCATCAATCGTCGGTAACTTACCGTAAACCGTCTCTCTTTCTACAAAGCCGGTATAATCAGGAATCGTTGTACCGTCATACGGATGTTGAGGCGCATCCGCCTTATACCACGCATGTGTCACATCTTCTTCGATCATATCTGGATCTAAGTCTGTCACATTGCCAAGATCGCCATTCATGATCACGCCTTGGTTAAACATGTACTGGCCGTCACCCACCAAGAAATCGTCGGTTGCCATGAAGTTTTTGATGTTTACACCACCTAGAACACTTGGCTCAGAGCCAAAGGCTGCAGCGGCCATGACGATGTCAGCCTTATATGCACGAATGATGAAATCATTAACGAACTCATGTTTCTGCTTCCACTCTTGTAAGCGTGCAGGGCTAAGCATGTCGCGTACAGAGGTCACTCCACCCACTACAACGGATTGAGGATGTGGTGATTTTCCGCCGAATATAGCTAACATCTCAGCGGCTACACGTTGCACTTCTAATGCTTTTAGATAGTGAGACAGGGCAATAAGGTTTTGCTCTGGTGTAAACCTGTAGGTACCGTTGCCCCAATAGGCATTGGCAAAAGGCCCAAGCTTTCCTGTTGCTACGAGTCCTGCAACCCGTTCTTGAACGGCTCTGAGATCGCCTTCACCAGCAGCGATAGGATTCTCGGTATACTTAAGGGCTTCTTGGGCTGCAAGTGCAGGGTCGGCACTCAGTGCTGAAACAACATCAACCCAATCTAGACCGTGCAGGTGGTAAAAATGGACAATATGGTCATGCATGTACAGAGAGGTTTGCATCAAGCTTCGAAGGTACTTTGCGTTAAGCGGAATTTGAACCCCTAGCGCATTCTCAACCGCTTCAGTACCACAGCGATAATGCGAGTAGGTACATACACCACAAATTCTTTGTACGATTAAGCCGACATCCATGGGGGTACGGCCTTTAAGGATCACTTCAATACCGCGCCATAAAGTTGATGATGACCACGCTTTAGTAATTACATTGTTTTCGTCGACTTCGACTTCTACTCGTAGATGTCCTTCAATACGAGTGATTGGATCTATGACTACACGTTTGCTCATGATTATTCCTCTTCAGGTTTGGCAAAAATACTGGCAACAGCATGTGCGCCAATTCCGACAACAGTTGCACCAAGAATGACGGCACCAACAGTGTCTGAGGTGGCATCAAGGCTATGCAATTCTTGCCTTCCCAAGGGTTTTTCAAAGTCTGCCATATCATCCCAGAAGTTTGGCTCAGAGCAGCCAATACAACCGTGACCTGCAAGTACTGGCCAGCTCGTATGGTGATTAAATCGCTCTGTTGGGCAGTTGTTGTAGGTATAAGGGCCTTTGCAACCAACCTTATATAAACAGTAGCCATCCTTCGCGCCTTGATCGCCAAACTCTTCAACGAACTCACCCGCATCAAAACGACCACGACGTTCACAGTTATCATGGACTCGAGCACCGTATGCCCACTTAGGGCGGTTGAACATATCTAGAGCCGGTAACTTGCCAAACATAATGAAGTACATCAGTGTGCCGACGATATTTTTCTCACTTGGCGGGCAACCACCAAGGTTGATAACAGTTCTATCAACCACTTCATAAACACCTTTTGCGCCAGTAGGGTTAGGCGCAGCGGCTTGAATACCACCGAAGGCTGCACAGGTACCGACAGATATAATGGCGGCGGCGCCTTCTGCTGCTTGTTTAACAATGTGCATTCCGGTGTGGCCTTTACAGCCAACGGTTAAGTAAGCACCATTATTTGCGGTCGGTACTGCACCTTCAACAGCCAGCAAGTAGTTACCTTTGTAGGCTTCTAACGCATGCTCAAGGTTCTCTTCTGCTTGCCAACCCGCAGCAGCCATTAAGGTTTCATGGTATTCAAGAGAAACGTAATCAAAGATCAATGTATCTAAATTAGGGGTATCTGTGCGGATGAGGGATTCTGAACAGCCTGTGCACTCGGCCATATGTAACCAAATGAGTGGCACTCTGTCGGCAAGTTCTGCAGCTTCTGCAACTAAAGTACTGAAGGGGAGAGGTAAGGCGAGCATTGCCGTTACTGCTGCGCTCCATTTCATAAAGTCACGGCGACTAATGCCGTTTTGTTGCATTTTTTGTTGCAGCGTTTCACCATTGCGAGGTTCTAGCTTGCGAAGTTGCTCTATTCGTGCCAAACCTTGCTGATAAAGGGCTTCATGTGTTTCCATGGTTAAACCTTTTTTTTGTTTATAAGGAGTGTGTTCAACGAAAACAGTCTAGGCCTCAAAAAGCAGCTCATTATTGATATGCGTCAAGCTTTGCCGACCTTTGAGCCATAATACCTAGTACAGTTTCTACTCACTTGAGCTAGATCATTAAAGTACGGTTGATAGGGACAAAATGACCCGCGATATTGCAATAGGTGATCTAAGTCACATCTTTTGGGTGGGTTTCTTATTAACAATGCCTTAACTAAGCTAGTGCTTATAAATAGTTGATTTATAGCAAGGCGAGCTTACTTATCAAAAGTAACGTTAAGAGTATGTGACAAGAAATGGCCTTGCTAGAAAGGTTATTAGCAGAGGGGGCGGGAGTTTTATACTGATAACGCCAATCATATAGTTAGTACGATTGGTATTAAAGCGAGGCATAAACATAAAACGAGATATAGAGATGGTCGTGATTTATGGCATAAAAAAAGCCTCTCAAAATGAGAGGCTTAGTGCCTAGCGTAAATCTGCTCTATTTTGCTTAGAAATTAGCAGACTTAGGTGAGCGCGGGAATGGGATCACATCACGGATATTAGCAACACCAGTAACATAAGAAACCAAACGCTCGAAACCTAGGCCGAAACCTGCGTGAGGCACGGTGCCATAACGACGCAGATCACGATACCACCAGTAGTCTTCTTGACTTAGGTTCATTTCAGCAAGACGTGCATCAAGTACGTCTAAACGCTCTTCACGTTGAGCACCACCGATGATTTCACCAATGCCAGGTGCTAATACGTCCATTGCTGCAACCGTTTTACCGTCGTCATTTAAGCGCATATAGAAGGCTTTAATGTCTTTCGGGTAGTTCTTAACAACAACTGGTGCTTTAAAATGCTCTTCTGCAAGATAACGTTCGTGCTCAGAGTGTAAGTCGATACCCCATTCAACGTCATACTCAAAGTCTTTACCACAAGCTTTAAGAATTTCGATTGCATCGGTGTAATCAATTTGCGCGAAATCACTGCTCACGAAAGCTTCTAGACGTTCAATGGCAGTTTTCTCAACACGTTGAGCGAAGAATTCAAGATCGTCACGACGTTCTTCAAGTACAGCTTTAAAGCAATACTTCAGCATATCTTCAGCAAGTTTCGCTGCGTCATCAAGATCAGCAAAAGCCACTTCTGGCTCAACCATCCAAAACTCGGCTAAGTGACGGCTAGTGTTTGAGTTCTCAGCGCGGAATGTAGGACCAAAAGTGTAGACCTTTGATAATGCACAGGCATAAGTCTCAGCATTTAGCTGGCCTGAAACCGTAAGAAAAGACTCTTTACCGAAGAAGTCTTCGCCATAATCAACCGTACCCTTATCAGTACGTGGCAAGTTCTCTAGATCTAAAGTCGATACACGGAACATTTCACCAGCGCCTTCGGTATCAGAAGCTGTGATTAGTGGTGTAGATACCCAGATATAACCTTGCTCGTGATAAAAGCGGTGAATTGCTTGTGATAAACAGTTACGCACACGAGCCACGGCGCCAATAATATTGGTACGTGGGCGTAGGTGAGCAAGTTCACGTAGATATTCAATTGAGTGGCGCTTAGCAGCCATTGGATAAGTATCAGGATCTTCAACTAAGCCAGCGACTTCAACTTTGGTCACTTGCATCTCAAATGCTTGACCTTGGCCTGGAGACTCAACAACCTCACCAGTCATGACGACAGAGCAACCAGCTGTAAGCTTTAACACTTCGTTGGTGTAATTTTCTAGATTATTTGGCACAACACCCTGAATAGGGTCGAAACATGAACCATCATAAACAGCTAGGAATGAAATTCCTGCTTTAGAATCGCGACGGGATCTAACCCAGCCACGTACTGTGATTTGCGAACCAATCGCAAAGTCACCTTTAAACACAGAAGCGACAGATGTAATGCTCATTGTTGCTTAGTTCTCCAACGAAACGTTTTTGTAAATAATTTGGACGTTTATATTACCTGTATAATCGCTTTTCTCAAGGGGAAAGTAGAGTATCTTAGTGTCTAAATTGGTATTCTGACGACAATCATGACAAAAACTACGGATAGCCAGCATGAATAGAGCAAATTTTTTTCAATTTCTCCTGTCCGCACTGTCGATTATTGGCTGGTCGTTGGCTATTTATGCGCTAATGCTATTTGATAAAGCTAGGCCAGATACGGCGATTGGTTATTATCAAAGCCATGGTGCCTCAGTGAGATTAGAATGGGATCCCAGCCAAACCGTCTTGTTAGAGCACATTATTTGGGTGTGTGCGGCGTTAAGTTTTGTAAACTTAGGGTTTAATTTTTATATATCGCGGCATAGCAAAATTGGCTGGTGGGTAAACATTCCGCTGTTATTCCTATGTTCGTTAGCGGCAGGCCTCTATATTCGTTTTGTTGTATAGACTTGTATCGCGCTCTTTAGAATTGTATAACGTGATATAAGCTTATTTGAGGTTATTTATACCGTTATAGTGGCTTACTGCTAAGTTGTCTGCACAGAAGATCGATCATCGCCGCAGTCGCTCCCCAGATAAAATGCTGCTTATAGGGAATAAAGTGAACTGGGTATTGGATGCCTTTACGACTAAATCTTTGTGTATGGCGGTTGTGAGCATGCATCAAGAAAGATATCGGCACCGTGAAATACTCATCAACTTCTCCGGGATCGATAATCGGTGTAAATGTGTGTTTAACAATGCCAACAAAGGGAGTGATTTCAAAACCAGTAAAGGTTTTATGGGGCGGCAACGCGCCAATCACCTCTACATTACTGCTTAACAACCCTATTTCTTCTTCGGCTTCCCTCAGGGCGGTAGCCTGATAGCTTGAGTCTGATTGCTCAACCTTACCGCCCGGAAAGCTAATCTGCCCGGGGTGAGCGCGAAGATGCGTGGGCCTGCGGGTCAATATTAACTCGAGTCTGTTATCTATTTCATGAAGCGCGATTAACACTGCCGCTTGGCGAAGCTCATGATCCAGTTCGATTAAATCTAGTTCTGGTAAAGCATTAAGATTATATCTCAGTCTAAACTCTACCAGATCCATTGAATATCCTTATGGGTCGCATTAAATCACGATGGCTAAAACTGTTATGACGAAAATTAACGATTGAGTGAGGACAATACCGGCAGTATACGGCTCACTTTATCAAAGCTTTCTTGATACTCAGCATTAACTTGTGAGTCAGCGACGATACCTCCACCGGCCCAACAGTAGATGACACCTGTGTTGGGCAAGTCTGCCGCTAAGTGACCCGTCAGCGTAGCTTGGTCTCTTTGAGCGACTAAACTGCGAATAGTAATACTTGTATCCATAGTTCCGTCTTGGCTGATATAGCCGATAGAACCACAATAGAGGCTTCTCCTTGAGGGTTCAAGCTCTTCAATAATTGACATTGCGCGTATTTTTGGTGCCCCAGTGATTGACCCACCCGGAAAGCATGCCTTTAATAGATCGGTTGGCTTTAACCCTAGTTTTAGTTTCGCCGTTACCGTACTGACAAGGTGATGCACCGCTGGGAAGCTTTCAACCTCAAAGATATGTGGCACAGTAACGCTACCAGGCGCGGCAACTTTGCCGATATCATTACGAAGTAAGTCGACGATCATTAAATTCTCGGCGCGATCTTTCTCTGACGCCTTTAACTGCTGAGCAAGCTCAAGATCTCGTTTAGCTTCTGTAGATCTTGGCATAGTACCTTTAATCGGCTTAGTTTGAATGTCACCATTGTTAAGCTGAATAAAACGCTCTGGCGAGATAGACAATAGGGCATGTGTCTCTAAGCGAATAAACGCCGAAAATGGTGCACCATTGGTTTCTCGTAGCGCCTTATATGCTTGCCATTCGTTGCCTGTGTAAGTTGCACTAAAGCGCTGAGTCAGATTAATTTGATAACAATCTCCGCTAAGAAGATACGCTTGCACCTCTGCAAACTTTTCCCTATAAGCCTGCTCAGTAAGCTGATTTTGCCATTGACTGGTTAATGTAAAAAGGCTGCGATTTAGCGGGGAGCTCAAAAGCGGATGCTGTGCTTGTTGGAGATGCTGGCACTTATTGGTTTCAAGTGGCAGGTTTGAGCTAATCAGCTGGTTTAATCTAGTTTCTAGTGCATCTAATGCTTGTTGTGATTGATAGTGGACGAGATCCCAGCACTGACTCTTATTGTCAAAAATAAGGGCCCAGTCATAGCAGCCTAGATTCATCTCTGGCAGCGCAATATCCTTGTTGGCGATCTCGGGTATAGTCTCAATGCCACGACCTAGATCATAACTAAAGCTACCCATCACGCCGCCACTAAAAATAAAAGGGCTGTGTTTTTCAGTTGGGTAATACTCTGATATTAGATCGTTTAATTGGCAAAAGGGATCGCGATTAGAAACTGATTGAGCGGTGTTTTTTGAGGCAACACTCGCTAATGTGAATAAGGCTTGTCTGTCACTTGAGCGAGTAATCGTGGTTGATTGTCCTTGAGTCACAATCGTTGCGACGGGCTCGGCACAGATCACATCACACTTTGCATCAAGGTGATCTGCATTGGCAGAATCGAGCAAAATAGCCCAAGGGGTATCCGAAAAATGTTCAAACACTTGTGTTGTGCTTAAATTCCAATCAAGACGCTTATAAAAAACTGCATTTTGCGCCAATTTGTTCATCTATTAACCCTATCTAAAATGTGATGTTTAACTCAAAGTCGCGAAAGAGTATCATATTGCTTACACAAGTAATAAAAACAAAACACGTGAGCGTTAATGGCGACTGGAGTTATCCATACATAGCAATTGTTAGTGTGATTTCAGCCGATTAATAAGCGTCTGCTAAAAAGGAAGTGTCTGTGAGCAAAGAAGTCCCTGTAATCAAGCAAGCCGATCTCATTGAAAGCGTTGCTGATGCCCTACAATATATCTCTTATTATCATCCAAAAGACTTTGTCGATGCGATGGCCGAAGCTTACGAACGTGAGCAAAGTGCAGCAGCTAAAGATGCAATCGCGCAAATTCTTATCAATTCTCGTATGTCAGCCGAAGGAAAGCGACCACTATGCCAAGATACGGGTATTGTGACTTGTTTTGTTAAAATCGGTATGGGCGTTCAATGGGATAAGACGGACTTAACGGTTCAAGAAATGGTAGATGAAGGTGTACGCCGCGCTTATACCAACCCAGATAACCCACTACGAGCATCAATTGTTGCCGATCCTGCTGGTGGCCGTAACAATACCAAAGACAATACCCCATCAGTTGTGCATGTTGAGATGGTACCGGGTAATCACGTTGACGTGGCAATTGCGGCCAAGGGCGGCGGCTCTGAAAACAAGTCTAAAATGGCAATGCTAAATCCCTCTGATGATATTGCAGCTTGGGTAGAGAAGACCCTGCCAACTATGGGGGCGGGTTGGTGCCCAC
The DNA here is from genome assembly GCF_052977045.1 of Shewanella sp. 125m-7. Lineage (NCBI taxonomy): Bacteria > Pseudomonadati > Pseudomonadota > Gammaproteobacteria > Alteromonadales > Shewanellaceae > Shewanella > Shewanella sp. 125m-7. The sequence continues at coordinate 136,064 of NZ_JBRILQ010000008.1, read as the reverse complement.
CGGGTATGCTGGGCATAGGTATCGGCGGCACCGCAGAAAAAGCTGCGGTTATGGCAAAAGAGTCATTAATGGATCCAGTCGATATTCATGAGCTGCAAGCTCGCGGCGCGGTAACCACTGATGAGAAATTGCGTTTGGATATCTTTGAGCGTTCAAACAAGCTAGGTATTGGTGCACAAGGTCTTGGCGGCGTAACAACCGTACTTGATATCAAAATCAAATCGGCGCCAACACACGCAGCGTCAAAACCGGTCGTTATGATCCCGAACTGCGCCGCGACCCGTCATGTTCATTTCCATCTAGATGGGACAGGTCCTGCTGATTTAAGTCCCCCGTCTTTAGAAGACTGGCCTGAAATTACCTGGGAAGTGGGCGAAAGTGTGCGCCGCGTAGACTTAAACACTGTGACTCAAGCTGAGATGGAACAGTGGAAGAGTGGTGACACGCTACTGCTAAACGGCAAAATGCTTACCGGTCGTGATGCGGCTCATAAACGTATTCAAAGCCTGATTGAAAGCGGCGAAGGATTACCTGAAGGCGTCGATTTTAAGGGTAAGTTTATCTACTACGTTGGCCCGGTTGATCCGGTTGGCGACGAGGTTGTTGGTCCTGCAGGCCCCACAACGGCAACGCGCATGGACAAATTCACCGATCTGATGCTCGATAAAACCGGACTGATGGGAATGATAGGTAAGGCTGAGCGTGGCCCTGCGACAGTAGAGTCTATTAAGCAGCATAAATCATGCTATTTGATGGCGGTTGGTGGCGCTGCGTACCTAGTATCTAAAGCAATTAAGAAATCTCGTGTTGTTGCTTTTGAAGACTTAGGTATGGAAGCTATCTATGAATTTGATGTAAAAGATATGCCTGTGACTGTTGCCGTAGATTCTGAAGGCGTTAACGCCCATGAAACGGGCCCGGCAATCTGGAAAGTTAAACTAGAAGGCTAAGCTAGAATCTTAGCGGTATGCGATTTCCCAATCGATGTAAATTACGCTAATGGATAAATAAGAATGGTTTAGGCGTATTGCCTAAGCCATTTATTTTGGCTAATGTGACCAGCATCTAGCTAAAGATACGGCCAGCATATAGTCGGTAGTATCAATCACAAATTGAACTCTTACATCTTTTAACTATAACAATAAGATTATAACGATGAAAAAAACTGCAATCATAATGGCGCTTGCGTCTGCAGGCGCGGTATTTAGCGCTCAAGCCGCACCTCCTTCGCCTTTTTCTGTTCAACAACTGGTAAAAATGAATAAGCTGCATTCGGCAGCATTATCGAATGATGGCGCTAAACTTGTTTATGCTGTGAAAAATATTGATGCAGAGGGGTCGGCGAGCACCGACCTTTATATTCAAGATTTGGCTGCTACGACTGCTCAACCAAAGCAGATCACCAGCGCGGCAGGCACAGAGCACAGTGTTGCTTTTGCTCCTGACGATAAAAGTATTTACTTTTTAGCGGCGCGCAACGGTACGACTCAGATTTATAAGCTTGCTCTTGATGGTGGCGAAGCTATTCAAGTTACCGATTTTCCACTCGATGTTGATGGTTTTAAGTTATCGCAAGATGGTAAGCAAGTCGTCGTAAATATGCGTGTGTTCCCTGAGTGTAAAGACTTAGCCTGTTCTAAAGACAAGTTTACTGAAGACGCAGACCGTGACACAAGGGGTCGTGAATATAAGCAGCTGATGGTGCGTCACTGGGATACCTGGAGCGATCATTCAAGAAGCCACTTGTTTGTTGCCCAATTAAATGGCGAAAAAGTAAACGGAAGCAAAGTTTCTGATGCGGTAGATGTAACGGCAGGATTAGACACAGAAACACCGCCTAAGCCATTCTCTGGAATGGAAGAGGTGACCTTTACCCCAGACGGTAAACATGTGGTTTATAGCGCTAAAGCACCGGGTAATGATCAAGCATGGATCACCAACTACGATTTATGGCAAGTGAGCGTTGCTGGTGGTGAGGCTAAGAACCTAACTGAATCAAACAAGGCGTGGGACGCGCACCCAACTTACTCAGCTGATGGCCGTTACTTAGCGTATTTCGCCATGACAAAACCCGGTTTTGAAGCTGACCGTTACCGCATCATGCTGCGCGACACTGTGACCGGACAAGAGAAAGAAGTTGCACCACTTTGGGATCGTAGCCCAAGCTCTTTGGCGTTTGGTAAAGACAACAAGACGTTATATGTTACCGCACAAGATCTTGGTCAGGTATCAATCTTTGAAGTTAACACGCAATTTGGTGATGTGAAAACTATCTACAATGAAGGTAGTAACAGCATTGTGGGCGTGAATAACGACAAGATTATCTTTAGTCATAAATCACTCGTTGAGCCAGGCGATCTTTATACGATTAACCTTGATGGTCAAAATCTTAATCGTTTAACAGACGTCAATAAAGACAAACTCGCTGAGATTAAGTTTGGTGAATACCAGCAATTTAGCTTTAAAGGTTGGAACAACGAGGAAGTTTATGGCTACTGGATCAAACCTTCAAACTATAAGGCGGGCGAAAAGTATCCAATCGCTTTCCTAGTTCATGGTGGTCCACAAGGCTCATTTGGTAACTCGTTTAGTAGTCGCTGGAACGCGCAGTTATGGGCGGGTGCTGGTTACGGCGTGGTCATGATCGACTTTCATGGTTCAACGGGTTACGGTCAAGCGTTTACAGATTCGATTACCCAAGATTGGGGCGGCAAGCCACTTGAAGATCTGCAAAAAGGCTTAGCGGCTGTGACTAAACAGCAGAAGTGGTTAGACGGTGAAAACGCATGTGCTCTTGGTGGCTCATACGGCGGCTACATGATGAACTGGATCCAAGGTAACTGGAACGATGGGTTCAAATGTTTAGTTAACCACGCCGGCTTGTTTGATATGCGTTCTATGTACTACGTGACAGAAGAGTTATGGTTCCCAGAGTTCGAGTTTGGCGGTACCTATGACAAGAACAAAGAACTGTACGAGAAGTTTAACCCTGTTAACTATGTAGAAAACTGGCAGACACCCATGCTTGTGATCCACGGTGAGAAAGACTTCCGTGTACCATATGGTCAAGGCTTAGCGGCATTTACCTATATGCAGCGCAATGGTATTCCATCAGAACTACTTATCTATCCTGATGAAAATCACTGGATATTGAATCCTGATAATCTAGAGCAGTGGTACGCCAATGTGCTTGGTTGGATGGACCGCTGGACTGAAAAATAAACCAGTCAACTGATACAAAGATAAAAGCCAGAACTTAAGTTCTGGCTTTTTGTTTATCACGCTAATATCTATTCATTTAGCTGGAATTTAAAGAGTTACAGGTAAGCAGCGAACTTGAAGCTAATAGTAATTCTATATCAATAGTTTCACAGTGCTTTGCTTCTAAACAGCTCTAACGCTCTCTAGCAGTCTCTGTCATATACTCGAACTCCATAGTCACGTATTGCTGTTGGGGAACTATATTCAACATGGCATTCAAATTTACCCGCTTTAATATCAGCGAGTTTATCTTGCCACTTGATGGGCACGATAGCCGTTGCTGATAAGTGCCTTGGTACACTGGTGAAAACAAATTCTGATGTAGGCAAGCCAAAGGCGGTGCGATAGTTTTGGTTTACGACCTCGCTAGAGGTCATTGGCGGCAATGGGTAACCTAAACTGACATAGAGCCGAGTACCAGAAACATCGACAAAATATTCGCCCACAGATACGTCCCAGTTAAGATGTCCACCACATTGGAAGCTACAGCCTATTAACGTTTCAATGCTAGCAACTGAGCTCTTGCTATAAACCAATTGATTTTGGCTATTCAGATCCGCTGCAATACCATGTAACTGTGAAATTTGCGCATCACGACTAAAGTCCACGAATTTGCTAGTGGCTATAACGGTAATAATGCTCAAAATAACGATAACAACGACTAATTCAATGAGGGTGAATCCAGCATCGTTTTTGGGGAAGGACTGTTTTCGTGTCGGTAGCATTACTTTGTCTCTTTATTTACAAAGCGCGCAAGGTTATCGACCTAACGGTTACCAAACAAGCTTGGGCTGATACATTGTGATACAGTTTTCTTGAAGTGTTAATGTGCTCACGCTTTGATGTCATACCTTAGTGATCTTAGGCCGGTTTTGTATGTGCTGTATTTTTTGAGGCAGTATTTGTGTTTATCCTGAGGACTGTAACCACATGAGATTGAGTTAATATTTGCTATCGCGGCTGAAAAATTTATCACGATAATATAATAAAACTTTAGTTGAAATAAATTGATGGCTAACTTGAAGATTCTAAATAATTTTGATTATACCTTGGTGAAACAGTTGGTTATGGCGCCATAAGATTGATGGCTCCTAACCTGTGTAGCACTTTTATGATTTTCAAAACAAAAAGGCCTGCAATTAGCAGGCCTTTTATAATTAGCTCATTCAAGTAATAGAGTCCACTTCAAAAACTCATAACTCAATGACAACTTAGCTAAAATTGGTTCATGGTGTTGTCTTTACCTGATGCTTTCAGCGCTTGGTCACCAGAGAAGTACTCTTTGTGATCATCACCCATATCAGAACCTGCCATGTTTTGGTGCTTAACACAGGCGATACCTTGACGGATCTCCTTACGCTGGACGTTAGCCACGTAACCCAACATGCCTTGGTCACCGAAGTATTCTTTCGCTAGGTTATCAGTCGATAGCGCAGCAGTGTGGTACGTCGGTAGTGTAATCAAGTGATGGAAAATACCCGCTTCACGTGCAGCATCTGCTTGGAAAGTTCGAATTTTCTCATCGGCCTGAATCGCGAGTTCAGTGCTATCGTAATCCACGCTCATTAGCTCGTCACGATTATAAGCCGTGACATCTTGTCCAGCATCGCTCATTGCATCGAATACTTGTTGGCGGAAGTTAAGCGTCCAGTTAAACGATGGCGAATTGTTATATACAAGCTTGGCATTCGGAACGGTTTCACGGATTTTGTTTACCATGGCACCAATCTGAGCAACGTGAGGCTTCTCTGTCTCAATCCAAAGCAGGTCTGCACCATTTTGCAGAGAGGTGATGCAATCAAGTACACAACGCTCTTCACCAGTTCCCTTACGGAATTGAAATAGTCCATTTGGAAGGCGAGAAGGTTTAACTAGCTGGCCATTTTGCTGGAAGACCACATCACCATTAGCAAGCTTGCTAGCGTCTACTGCTTCAACTTGTAGGAAAGCGTTATATTGGTCGCCCAAGTCACCAGGCTCTGCCGTTACCGCGATTTTCTGGGTAAGACCCGCACCTAATGAGTCGGTACGCGCAACAATAACACCATCATCAATCCCCAGTTCAAGGAACGCATAACGAACCGCATTAATTTTTGCAAGAAACTCAACATGTGGAACCGTAACCTTGCCATCTTGGTGGCCACATTGCTTAACGTCTGACACTTGATTTTCTAACTGAATACAGCAAGCGCCGGCTTCAATCATCTGCTTGGCCATAAGGTAAGTGGCTTCTTCGTTACCAAAACCGGCATCAATATCAGCAATGATTGGCACAACATGCGTTTCAAAATTATCAATTTTCGCTTGGATTGCTGCTTTATCTGACTCGATTGCTGCATCTAATTGACGAAATAGTCCACCAAGCTCACGCGCATCGGCTTGGCGCAGAAAGGTGTATAGCTCTTTAATGAGTGATGCGACCGAGGTTTTCTCGTGCATAGACTGATCTGGAAGCGGACCAAACTCACTGCGAAGCGCTGCTACCATCCAACCAGACAGGTAAAGGTAACGACGTTTTGTGGTCAACAGATGTTTCTTAATAGAAATCATCTTTTGCTGAGCGATAAAGCCATGCCAACAACCTAGAGACTGAGTGTACTGCGACGAATCTTTATCGTAGTTATCCATATCTTCACGCATGATTTTTGCCGTGTACTTAGCAATATCCAATCCGGTTTGGAAACGATTTTGTAGACGCATACGGGCTACAGATTCTGGGTTTATGGCGTTCCATGCACTACCTTCTGCATTAATCAAGGTAGCGGCTTCATCGATGTTTGATCTGTAATTTGTCATGTGTCTATTCCTTAACAATATGATTAGCGGCGATTGATTACGTTGAAAATATTAGTTAGATTTGGTTAAATAAGTCTAATTTATAGTTCCTATTGTCGGTATTTGTTATATGAATATATCTCGTATTGATTTGAATTTATTGGTTTATTTGGATGTTTTACTACGTGAAAGAAATGTTACAAAGGCCGCTGATCAGCTCGGTATAAGCCAACCTGCGATGAGTAACGGCTTAAAAAGATTACGAACGTTATTTGATGATCCCTTGCTGATAAGAACCAGCCAAGGCATGACACCAACGGAGAGGGCAAAGGAGCTACAGCCAACAATTAGCGAGCTTATAATCGGCTTAGAGAAAGCGGTGCAGCCTAGAGCTGAATTTAATGCTCTAGAGAGTGAGCAAGTGTTTCGAGTCATGGCCAGCGACTATGCTGAAGCCACATTAATTCCACCACTTATCGCAAGACTACGCACCGAAGCGCCTAATGTCATCTTAGATATCATGACCCCAAGCGATGTGAGTTTCCCTGATGTAGAACAAGGTCGTGTCGATATGGTGATTAACCGTTTCGACAGTATTCCCCAGTCATTTCATCAAAAGATTCTTTGGAGTGATGACTTTAGCTGTTTGATTAGTAAGACTAATCCTGTTCTTGATAAGTTTTCATTAGACAGCTATTTAAAAGCGAATCATGTCTGGGTGAGTAAAACAGGCATGGGCGTCGGTGTAGGAATGGATCCAGGAGATGTGCAGCGGCTAGGTTGGGTAGATGAAGCGTTAACCCGTATCGGCGTTCAGAGACGGATCACCGTATTTACCCGTCATTATCAAGCAGCGTGTTTGTTGGCAGAGCAACAAGATTTGATCGCAACCATACCAAGTAAAATGGCCAAACAGCACGAAAATAATGAGCGGGTTTGTATTGTTGCGCCCCCATTTATTATTCAACCCATCGCGCTAACTATGGCCTGGAGCCCGCTGTTACAACATAATCCAGCGCATAAGTGGATGCGACAACTTATTACACAGACTGCCGATAGTTTTGGGCGTAAATAGTTTGTTAAGTAACAAGTTTACAACCTTGTTGATTATTTACCCCAAAACCCTATTTTTCATAACTTAGGTGAATAGTGGGGATAACCAGTATAAATTTTATAAATGTTATTGATTGGGTATAGGGTAAGTAGGTATAGGTAACTGAATTGGCTTCAGTACAATGGATGTTAATTGCTTGCAAGAGCTAAACGGATAGATAAGGGCGCATTATGACTGCACGTATTCAAGTAGGTGGTTTAAAAATAGCAAAATCACTATGGGAATTAGTGGACAGTGAGATTTGTCCGGGTACAGGGATCAGTTCGCAGATCTTTTGGAAAAAATTTGAAGAGATCGTTAACCAATTAGGTCCAGTCAATAAGGCGTTACTGCTTAAGCGAGAGCAATTACAACAACAGATCGATGAATGGCATCAAGGAAACGCGGGTAAAGGCTTTGATTTAAGTGTTTATAAAGCGTTTTTAACCGATATCGGTTACTTGGTAAAAGAGGGAGAACCTTTTTCGATTTCGACTGAAAATGTCGATGCCGAAATTACCTCTCAAGCCGGTCCACAACTTGTGGTGCCAGTTAAAAATGCACGCTTTGCACTTAACGCTGCCAATGCACGTTGGGGCAGTTTATATGACGCACTTTATGGAACCGATGCGATATCAAGTCATGATGGCGCCGAAATAACCAAAACTTATAATCCTGTGCGTGGCAATAAGGTTATTGCGTTCGCAAAACAACATTTAGACACGGCTGCGCCGCTCGTTAACGCCTCACATCGCGATGTGATTGAGTATGTTGTCGAGAATGGTACTTTGCAGGCCAAACTTGACAATGGTAGCCAAACTGGACTTTCTCACCCACAAAGATTTGCAGGTTTTCAGGGAGCAGAGCAAAAGCCTACATCAGTACTCATTGTTAATAATGGGCTGCACATTGAGATCCAAATCGATAGAGAACATCGGGTAGGCAAGACTGATTTGGCGGGTGTAAAAGATCTATTAGTAGAAGCTGCAGTGACCACCATTATGGATTGTGAAGACTCAGTGGCGGCGGTTGATGCTGAGGATAAAGTTGAGGTCTATCGCAACTGGCTAGGGTTGATGCAAGGTAATTTGAGCGCCAGCTTAGTTAAAAACGGTAACGAGATTATTCGCCAGTTGAATAACGACAGAGTATACACTGCGCCTAATGGAAAGAGCTTAACGCTCGCCGGACGTAGTTTGTTGTTTGTTCGTAATGTTGGGCACTTGATGACCATTGATGCTGTACTCGATAAAAATGGTGAAGAGGTGCCTGAAGGGTTTCTTGACTGCATGATAACGGTACTGGCTGCGATACATGATCTTAAAGGCAATAACAATCAGCGCAGAAATAGCCGCAAAGGTTCCATTAATATTGTTAAGCCTAAAATGCATGGCCCAGAAGAGGTCGGCTTTACTTGTGATCTGTTCGCCCACATCGAAGATGCGCTTAAGTTAGCTCGTAACACCATTAAAGTGGGGATCATGGACGAAGAGCGCCGCACCACCATTAACCTTAAAGAGTGCATACGAGCAGCGTCTGAGAGAGTCGTGTTTATTAATACCGGGTTTTTAGATAGGACCGGTGATGAAATTCATACTTCGATGCTGGCTGGGCCATTTGTTGCAAAATCAGTGATGAAGCAGCAAGCTTGGATTAAAGCTTATGAAGATTGGAATGTCGATATCGGACTCGAGTGTGGGCTACAAGGTCGAGCGCAAATAGGCAAGGGCATGTGGGCAATGCCAGATGAAATGGCGGCGATGCTTGAGCAAAAAATTGGCCACCCACAAGCGGGAGCGAATACCGCTTGGGTTCCATCACCTAATGGCGCTGTTTTACACTCTACGCATTATCATCAGGTGAATGTGGATGAGGTGCAGCAACAACTGAAACAACGTCCTCGTGCAAGTTTGGATGATTTATTAACGATTCCGCTTTTACAACAAGGTGAAACACTCACGTTAGAGCAAAAGCAGTTTGAACTGGATAATAATGCCCAAGGTATTTTGGGCTACGTAGTTCGCTGGATTGACCAAGGCGTTGGTTGCTCAAAAGTACCTGATATCAATCATGTCGGATTAATGGAAGACAGAGCCACACTACGCATTTCATCGCAATATCTAGCCAACTGGTTATTACACGGAATTTGTAGCGAGCAAGACGTTATGGCATCGCTTAAGAAGATGGCGTTCGTGGTTGATAAGCAAAATGCTAATGATCCTGCGTATATCAATATGGCACCAAATTTTGATGGCATTGCCTTTAAAGCAGCTTGTGACCTGATATTTAAAGGTACTGAACAGCCGTCAGGATACACTGAGCCGTTACTGCATGCCTATCGTAAGCAGGCTAAAGTAAAGTAAACGCCCGTTTAAAGCTCATTTTTATTAGCGTTAATCCTTGGCTAAAACTCCGCTATGAATACTTATTCATAGCGGAGTTTTTATTTAATCGAGCGTAAATTGCTAACTTTTTGCACGCTTTTGTAGACGTTGATCTGAAAAAGTGTCTGCCTATCTGGAGTTTGATTGTCCAAGCCCTAACAAACAGCGAGCGTAGCTTTAGTCACTTACCTCAATCCTCTTAGCTTCAACAATATGATTATTATGTCGATTTATGCTCTCGCTCTAAGTTAAGCTTGTTGCCCATAATTAACAGTAAAGGGTTAACCAGTTGAGCGCTAAAGCGACGGTAGTCATTATTGAAGACGAGCCAGCCATTGCAGATAATCTAATTCATGTACTCGAAATGGAGGGTTTTAACGTTTGTTGGTTTGCAACGGGTAAGCAAGGTCTAGCCTATGTGGCTGCCAACTGCGTTGAACTGGTGGTGCTAGATGTCGGCCTGCCTGATGTTAACGGTTTTGAGCTTTGTAAAACAATACGAGAATTTTCAGATGTGGCGATTATCTTTTTAACGGCGAGAAATGATGAGATAGACCGAGTGGTAGGTCTAGAAATTGGCGCAGATGACTATGTCACTAAGCCATTTAGCCCGAGAGAAATGCTTGCCAGAATTAAATTACGGATTAAAAAGCCCGTTGTTCTTAATGCTGAAGCCGAAAGCCGTAAAATCCTAGATAGCGCGGTAAGCAGTTTGCAATCAGTCAATTTTGATTACAGTGTAAATGGTCAAATGCTCGGGTTAACTGCAGTCGAATTCAAAATCCTAGATAAGTTAATTAATCGCAGCGCTAATGTATTAAGTCGTGAACAGCTACTCGTTGCTGCTGACATCGCGCAGTCAGCTTCATATGAACGCAACATTGATTCTCATATAAAGGCCATTCGTAGCAAACTTAAACCGTTTGATTTGTCTGATTTGATTAAAACTAAACGCGGATTTGGTTATTTTTACAGTGAGAGTCCAATTTAATGAATCGCTGGCCAAAAATCCCATTAGGGTTAAGGTTATTTTCGCTGTACTTCATATTAGTTGGCATCACGGCTTATATGGTAAGCACCACAGTGATTAAAGAGCTTAAACCGACAGTACGGCAAACAACAGAAGAAACGCTTATCGACATGGCTAACTTGTTAGCCGTTTTGGCCCAAGAGGAGGTCGTTAAAGACCAAGTTTCTGAAAGTCGTTTCGCTAAGTTACTTGCGGCTTATGGCCTACGCGAACCTGAAACGCGTATATGGGAGCTAGGTAAAAAAGCGCTCAACCATCGTATTTATATTACGGATAAAAACGGTATTGTGATTGCCGATTCTTGGCAACAAGATGTGGGCGAGGATTACTCGCAGTGGAATGATGTGTATCTTACCTTGCGAGGCCAATATGGTGCGCGCAGTACAACCGAAGATCCAAACGATCCTTTATCGACCGTGATGCATGTCGCTGCCCCAATCTACTATGACAATAAGATTATCGGCAGCGTTACAGTGGCTAAAGCCAACCGTTCTTTACAGCCTTATATTGACCTTTCTAAACGCAATGTTTTGTATTGGATGATATTAATGAGTGGCCTTGTGCTTATTGCAGGTGCTTTATTTTCCTGGCGGATCCATTCTGCACTGCATAAGTTGGAAAACTATGCCTATAAAATGGGCCGCGGCGAAAAAGTAGTAAAACCTAGATTCCGGGTTTTCTATGAATATGGCAATTTAAGTAATGCCTTAGAGAAAATGCGTGAGCAAATTGATGGTAAAAAGTATGTCGAGCAGTATGTTGAAACTCTCACGCATGAACTAAAAAGCCCACTGTCTGCGATAAAAGGCGCCAGTGAAATACTGCAAACGCCATTACCAGCCGATAAAGTCAGCCGTTTCTCAGCCAATATAGAGCGGGAAAGTGACCGTATGCAGTCGTTAATTGATAAGTTACTGGAACTTACTCGACTTGAAAAACGACCACAACTTGAAGTCTTAGCGCCAATTAACCTTTATGAAATGATAAACGAGGTTAATTTATCATCAGATGCGCGTTTGGTCGCTAAAGCGGTAACCTGTCAATTTGAAAGTGCTGGGTTACAGCAGGGTAAAGCCAACACTTGGCATTTGTTGGGCGATGAGTTTCTGTTCAAACAAGCACTTTTCAATCTAATGGACAATGCGATTGATTTTGTTAATCAACACGGCACGATAAAATGGTCCATTACGGGGGGGGATAATGAGCTTGCGCTATCAATTTGTAATACAGGCTCGCAGATCCCAGATTATGCAATGGCACGCATTATTGAACGCTTTTATTCACTGCCGCGTGAAAATGGGATTAAAAGTACTGGTTTAGGCTTAAATTTTGTTGAGCAGGTCGTCAAGTTGCATCATGGCACACTCAATATAGAGAATGTTCCGCAAGGCGTTAAAGTCACAGTGATTTTACCTCTGTCTGCAAACTCCATCTAATCTCCACATTCGCTCCACTCAATCTCCAATTGTTGATTTTAACATTGAGCAATCAACAATTGGAGAATAATCCGTGAAAAATATACTTAATAATCAGACCGTGAATAAATTTGGTTTTGTGCTTTTGCTCTTTGTGTTATTGCAGATCCCTTTGTCTATGGTAAGTGATTTAATCTCAGAGCGTTCTTATCGATTAGAGGAAGTTCGAGGCGAAATAGCTCGTAGCAGTACGGGTGAACAGCGGATTATAGGGCCTTTTATTACAGTGGATTTCACTGAAAAGGTTAACCATGAAGGTAAGACCTATTTTACCGAGCATCGTAAGTTTATTTTGCCAGAAACGTTTAATCTCAATGCGGATCTTGAAAGTGATGCAAAGTATCGGGGGATCTATCAAGCACGGCTATACAAAGCTGATAGTCATCTAACAGGAACGTTTGATTTAAATCCGTTAACAGAGATTGACCAAGATAAGATTAAAAGCATTTCTATGGTGGTAGGTGTTAGCGATAGTAGGGGACTGATAAAACTCAGTAACATGACACTGGACGGAAACAGTATTGACGTTCAGCCGGGGACTGGACTAAATCAATTTGCCCAAGGCTTTCATATCAACCTTGATTTAACTGAGTTGTTGGGGGCTGACGATATGACTCATGCCAACACTAATATTCAGCCGCTTGAGTTCGATTTTAGCTTTTTATTGCAAGGTATGGAGTCCATTCAGGTTAGCCCTATAGGTAAAGTTTCCAACGTTGAAATGAGATCAGAGTGGCCACATCCGAGTTTTACTGGTGATTTTTTACCGATTTCATCTGATGTTTCTGATAAAGGCTTCAACGCTCAATGGGCAAGCAATAATTTCTCTTCAAATATAAGTCAACTATTTGAACGTTGTATGGGGGATACTGGTGCTTGCGCTGAGTTAGAGCGCCGTCAAATGGGCGTTGATTTGATAGAACCAGTTGATCATTACCTTAAGTCTCACCGAGCTGTTAACTATTCACTGTTAGTTATTACGTTGGTGTTTGCGAGTTTCTTTCTACTAGAACTGTTTCAAGCGCGCCTAATGCACCCTGTGCAATATGGTTTTGTTGGCTTAGCTTTGGCATTGTTTTATCTATTACTTATTTCTTTAAGTGAGCACCTTGGTTTTAATTGGGCTTATATTTTGTCAGCTATCGCCTCGACATTTTTGCTTAGCATTTATGTTGGTGGCATGTTGGCCAACTCTAAACAGGGAAAATTGTTTGGACTCTGCCTAATGGGTCTTTATGGTTTGTTGTTTGGATTGCTACAAGCTGAAAGCTACGCCTTGTTAATGGGAAGTTTACTGTGTTTCGCGATTTTAAGCTTGTTGATGTTACTCACTAGACATGTTGATTGGTATGCAAGAAGTGACAATGGCGTGGCAAAAACTGATCCTACTGTTAATGATAGCAATATGACTAAAAGCGTTGTAATTGATGGCATTGAAACCAGCGAGACTAAAACTGTACCAGCAGAAATTAACGTTAGAAAAACCACTGCTGCAAACTTCAAAGCGCCAGCAGACGATGAGTGAATCTAACGGTATTAACAAAGGCGTTAATGCCAAACTTGTTATAGATCAAGCACCTATAGCTATTTAGCAGAGTCTTCAATTGGCTAAAGGTTTTAAACTTACTAAAGATGTTGAATGCATTAAAGAGGTCGGTGTAACGGGTGAGCAAAACAAACCCTGTTTGCGCTTTTCCCTTGCTCGTGGACTGGCTAGCTTAATCTTATTACTGCTATTAATCGTTATTGCCGTCTTTGCTCGGGATGCGTTTATACGGCCGATTTTAGGCGATGTACTGGTTGTTGTTTGGTTATATTATTGCCTATCTAGCTTCATTAACTTGCCGGCTCAAACCTTGGTGATGGTCACAGTGTTGATAGCCTTTGCGGTAGAGTTTGCCCAGTATCTTCATTTAGCGAAATTATTGGGGCTCCAACCAAGCTCTGTTTTGAGTGTTATCCTAGGCGCCACTTTTGATTGGTTAGACTTAGGCGCTTACTTGGTAGGCGCAGCGACTTGTGTGATTACGGAGCGTATACTATCTAATAAGCGTTAATCGTAATTTAGTCATACGAGTGCGTAAAAAAACCTAGCCAAATGGGGCTAGGTTTTATTAGTGTACTTCTGCGTACTGACGATAAATTAATTATTCATCGCTGTAGTCGTTTCCATAGTAACTCGCCAGTAATACTTGCTTAAGTTCAGCAATCAATGGGTAGCGCGGGTTTGCGCCGGTGCATTGGTCATCAAAGGCGTCTTCTGCTAACTCGTCGAGTTTGGCGAGGAAGTCGGCTTCGTTGACGCCTGCTGCTTGGATTGAGCATGGAATGCCAATCGTCTCCTTGAGCTCATCAATTTTTTTAAGCAGTGCCTCGACTTTTTCCTCATCACTAATGCCTTCGCCTATTGCGCCTTCCAGTGTTAAGAATTCAGCAATCTTTGCGTAGCGGCAAAGTGCTTTCGGTCTATCATATTGACTAAATGCTGCCTGTTTAGTCGGCAGATCTGTTGCGTTAAAACGGATCACATTACTGATTAATAATGCGTTCGCTAAACCATGGGCTAAATGAAACTCTGCGCCGAGCTTGTGCGCCATTGAGTGGCAAATACCTAAAAAGGCGTTGGCAAAAGCGATGCCCGCAATAGTGGCGCCGTTATGCACCTTTTCGCGAGCTACAGGCGCATTGGCGCCGTGCTCGTAAGCATCGGGTAAATGTTTAAACAACAAGTCTAGTGCTTGAAGTGCCTGACCATCACTATATTCGTTGGCCATGACACTAACATAAGCTTCTAGTGCATGGGTGATGGCATCAATACCACCAAAGGCGGTGAGTGACTTTGGCATATCCATCACCAGATTAGGGTCTACAATCGCCATGTTTGGCGTTAACTCATAATCGGCAATCGGGTATTTCATCCCGGTTTTCTCATCGGTTACTACGGCAAAAGGGGTGACTTCAGAGCCTGTGCCTGATGTGGTTGGTATGGCGACCATTTTGGCTTTTCTACCCAGTTTGGGGAATTTATAGATACGTTTGGTGATATCCATAAAGCGCAATGCTAAATCAGCAAAATCAACATCAGGATGTTCATACATCACCCAGATAATTTTAGCGGCGTCCATTGGCGAGCCACCGCCGAGCGCAATAATCACATCAGGTTGGAAGCTTTGTGCAACTTTGGCGCCTTGCTTTACAATCTGCATAGTGGGATCGGCTTCAACTTCGTAGAAGATTTCAGTTTCAAGTCCTTGGCTTTTTAGTATTTTAACCGTTTCATCGCAATAACCGTTATTGAAAAGGTACTTATCAGTCACTATCAGCGCACGTTTCTTATCGCTAAGTTCTTCTAAGGCGATAGGTAAGCTGCCTCGGCGGAAATAGATCGATGATGGTAGTTTATGCCACAACATGTTTTCAGCCCTTTTTGCGACCATTTTCTTATTGATTAAGTGACTCGGGCCAACATTCTCTGAAATGGAGTTACCACCCCAAGAGCCACATCCTAGCGTGAGTGATGGCGCAAGCTTGAAGTTATACAGATCGCCAATACCGCCTTGTGAGGCAGGGGTATTGATTAAAATACGCGCGGTTTTCATCCTGAAACCAAATGCTTTTACCCTGTCGATTTGTGTATCTTGGTTGGTGTAAAGACCCGAGGTGTGGCCTATACCGCCTAATGTCACCAGAGCTTCAGCCTTATCAACGGCATCTTCAAAATTTGCTGCGCGGTACATAGCAAGCAGCGGCGAAAGTTTTTCGTGGGCAAACGCTTCAGCTTCATTAATATCAGAGACTTCACCGATAAGCACCTTGGTAGTGTGGTGCACGTCTATGCCGGCCATTTTGGCGATACTTGCCGCGCTTTGACCGACTATATCGGCATTAAGCCCACCATTTTTCAAGATAATACTCTGCATGGCAGCCGTTTCCGAGGCTGTTAATACGTATCCACCATGGCTAGCGAAACGTTCTTTTACGACTTCATAAATTTCATCAACGATGATGACCGCTTGCTCGGATGCACACACAACACCGTTATCGAAGGTTTTTGACATCAATATTGAGCTTACCGCCCGCTTAATGTCTGCGGTTTCATCTATCACAATAGGGGTGTTACCTGCGCCGACTCCGATTGCAGGTTTACCTGAAGAGTAGGCGGCTTTGACCATTCCGGGCCCGCCTGTAGCAAGAATGAGATTGATGTCTTTATGGGTCATTAATTGATTGGATAATGCTACTGATGGCTCATCTATCCAGCCGATAATGTCTTTTGGCGCGCCAGCAGCTACGGCAGCGTCCAGCACGATACGAGCGGCGGTTGTTGTTGAATTTTTAGCTCTAGGGTGAGGGGAGAAAATAATGCCGTTTCGAGTCTTAAGGCTAATGAGTGCTTTGAATATCGCGGTTGAGGTTGGGTTAGTTGTAGGTACTATACCGCAAATAATGCCGACAGGTTCGGCAATGGTGATGGTGCCGAATGTGGCGTCTTCAGATAAGATCCCACAGGTTTTTTCGTCTTTATATTTATTGTAGATATATTCTGAGGCAAAGTGATTTTTAATCACCTTATCTTCAATGACGCCCATCTGAGTTTCACTTGCAGCCATCTTAGCAAGTGAGATCCGCGCGTCCGCAGCGGCGAGGGCCGCAGCCCTAAAGATCTTATCAACTTGTTCTTGAGAATAGTTGGAGAATGTTTGTTGCGCTTGCTTAACTCTCGCGATTAAAAGGTTGAGTTCTTGCTCATTAGATACAGTCATGATTGCAATCCTGAAAAAATTTAGCCAAACCGTATTTGGCTAAACATTCTCTGGTGCTCTAAAATCCATTTTATGAAGAAAAATTACACACAAACGCGATGTGATGCCGTGATGAATGCCACAGTTTAGGGGCGTTCTGTAATTTTATCACCATGTTAAAAACAACTTGTTGCTGTTTTAGGGCAGTGACAACAACAATTGATTATAAAATTTTATTCAAAGTTGTGATTCAGGATAGAAAATCTCATTTTTTCTTTTTGGAGTCGTGAGTTAGAGTAGCGCCATATTTTTTAGGAACAGTTAACGCCTTGGATGCGTTGAGGATAAGACGTTGGATTTAACACTCTACGTTAAGTTTTTTTTAGGTTTAGTTGCCATTATCAATCCATTTGGATTGCTACCTGTTTTTGTCAGCTTAACCAGTCATCAGAATGAAGTTGAACGTAATCAAACAGCTAAAGTTGCTAACTTTGCCGTAGTGATCATTTTGCTGGTAACGATATTCGCTGGCCAACATATCTTAAATATGTTCAGTATTTCGCTGTCTGCTTTTAGAATTGCCGGAGGCACGCTAATCGCTATTATTGCAATGTCGATGCTGCAAGGTAAATTGGGTGAAGTTAAGCGTAATAAAGAAGAAGACCGAGAAGCCTCTGGTATGGAGTCGGTCGCGGTCGTCCCTTTGGCCTTGCCTCTAATGGCAGGTCCTGGCGCCATTAGTTCGGTGATCGTTTCTGCAGCAGAGCATAATAGCCTTGAAAATCTAATTGGCATGTCTATTACCGTTATTCTTTTTGGCTTGCTCAGTTTTACGCTGTTTAGAATGGCGCCGATTATCTTTAAGGTTTTGGGTAACACTGGTATTAACGTCATTACCCGTTTAATGGGTTTGTTAATGTTATCTATCGGTATTGAAGTCATTGCTACTGGTGTTAAAGGATTTTTCCCCGGTTAAGCACGGAATACACAGTAGAAAAAATGCAAAGGCACTCTTGATGAGTGCCTTTTTTGTTTTCAGCCGAGCGTGTGAGGTGAACGTAGACCGTTAAGGGCTAAAACTCGCAGTTAAGCTCCATCATAGAGCCTGATTTTGGGCTAAATAAATGCTGGTGCAACCTTGCGGCAAATTCATCTGTCATCCCCGAAATATAGTCAGCAATCACCCTGTGACTATTTTCGCCGCGGTTCTCGCTGGCAAGCCAACGGTCTTGAGTATTAAGGGGTAATAAACGTTCGGGATCAGAGATAAAGGCCTCAAACAGCTCCATCACGATCTGTTGTCCTTTATATTCGAGCATTTGGATCTCCGGCTTTCTGATCACGTATTTATAAACAAACTGCTTTAGCACGTTAAGCGCAGTATCGAAGGCAGGCTCCAATGCCGCATTATATTTTAATAATGGTTCATCAAAACCTTCGACTTCTTTGATTGATATCGCAGTGACAAAACCATTTACTAATGTACCAATAGCATCTTTACGTTGATGGTGTTTGGCGGAAAATAGCCGTTGGCTCATTGTGGCGAACTCTTTTTGTAGCCACTCATCTTCGCTGTTGCATAACACTTGCGTTACGTCACTGTCCCATTGTTGCTCGCTAACAATACCCATTACGATTGCATCTTCTAAATCATGTACCGCATAGGCGATATCGTCCGCAAGCTCCATGATTGAACAATCGAGTGACTTATACCGAGTACGTTTATGCTGGCCATTGGTAATGGTAATACTGGATAAAAATCGTTGTTTATCCAGATCAGAAAGCGGCGCCAATACCCAATCTAATATTTCAAGGTCATCATCAAAGATCCCTTTAACAGGTGGCCACTCAGAAGGTTTTAATTGCCTAAAATGCTCCACCTTGTCGCTATGTTGCTTACGGCATAACTGCGAATAGGGCGCTGGATACTTTAAGATCCCGAGTAAGGTTCTGCGGCACAAATTCATGCCGTAAAACTCGGTATAGGGTTCTAGACGGGTTAATATTCGAAAGGTTTGTCCATTGCCTTCAAATCCACCGTGGTCGCGCATCATATAGTTAAGCGCGACTTCACCGCCATGACCGAAAGGTGGATGGCCTATATCATGGGCTAAACACAAAGATTCTATTAGGCTCGCAGAGTCGAGAAGCGGGTTAAATTGTGGTTGCTTCTGCTTTAATTGCGCGCGAATACCTGTGCCTATTTGAGAGACTTCTAATGAATGGGTTAGCCGAGTACGATAAAAGTCATTCATGCCAACACCAAGCACTTGAGTTTTAGCCTGCAGTCGTCTGAACGCCGCTGAATGCAATATACGTGCACGGTCACGTTGATAAGGGCTTCGATGATCGTTGCGCCTTAGTTTATCTTCCCCTAAACGTCTTTCGTTCCACACAGCCTGTGTCATACACGTTCCCTTAATAAGTGTTAAAGCAGTTTGTTTATGTCATCAAGATCTAGGGTGAAGCTCGGGATAAAACATTCGATAAAATAATTAACCGCAGGATTAGGGTCATTGTTGAGACTTTGTTCTAACCGCTTTTGGGCGGTGTTGAATTCTGTATTACCAGCCCGCTTTTCTTCTAAGCATTTAAGGTAAGCGCACAGCGTATCGGCAGATTTTACCAGCGCCTTATATTGCGGATCAGCATACTCACTTGTAAGCAAGGCTTGATAGTCTGGTTTGAACTCTTCGGGAACCATCTCGAGTAAGCGCTGCTCGGCTATCGCTTCAATTTTCTTATATTCGGCTTCAATTTCTTTATTGAAATATTTAACGGGTGTCGGCAAGTCTCCCGTTAAAATTTCACTGGCATCATGAAATATGGCGATGGTAGCCACTCGGTACGGATCGTAATTGCCATCAAATTTTTTGTTGCTAATTAAAGCGAGTGAATGCGCAACCATAGCGACCTGAAGAGAGTGCTCTTGCACATTTTCAGTTCTAACATTGTACATGAGTGGCCAGCGTTGAATTAGTTTCATTCGAGCTAAGTGGGCAAATAAGTGGCTCATCGCATTCCTTCTAAGTGTGAAAACTTGAATGAATTCAGATTAGCATAGTTGGTATAATAAAAAACGACCCGTAGGTCGTTTTATCAGTCTAGCTAGTATAAATAATAATTTAATTAGCTAGTTAGTTCACTAATCTTGAGCGGCTATTGCTTATAGTTACCTAAGAAGTCACCGAACTCTGATAGTGCTTTAGTTAACTCTTCTTTATAAGGCAGGAACACAACGCGAACATGATCAGGTTCTGGATAGTTAAATGCTGAACCTTGTACCAGTAATATTTTGCGATCTTTAAGCAGGTCGAGCACTAAGCGCTCATCATCACGTAAGTTAAACTTCTTCTGATCTAATTTGGCGAAGGCGTACAGTGCACCTTTTGGTGTTTTAACGCTTACACCAGGGATCGAGTTTAGCATTTCAACACAGGCATCACGTTGAACGCGCAGACGCCCACCAGGTTGAACTAACTCTTGAATACTTTGATAGCCACCTAATGCCGTTTGAATAGCATGTTGGCTTGGCACGTTTGCGCACAGGCGCATAGATGCAAGCATATCTAGGCCTTCTATGTAGCTCTTAGCTGACTTTAAGTTACCCGTAAGCATCATCCAGCCTACGCGGAAGCCTGCTGCACGATATACTTTAGATAGACCGTTAAAGGTAACCGTTAGGATATCGTCCGATAGACTCGCTGCAGGAATATGAACGGCCTCATCGTACAAAATCTTATCGTAGATCTCATCGGCGAATAAAATCATATCGTTTTGGCGACAAAGTTCGATAACTTCAAGGATTAACTCCTTAGAGTAAACCGCGCCAGTTGGATTATTTGGGTTAATGAGCACAATACCACGGGTTCTTGGGGTGATTTTGCTCTTAATGTCTTCAAGATCGGGGAACCAATCTGATTCTTCGTCACAACGGTAGTGTTGTGCTTTACCACCTGATAGGTGTACTGCAGCTGTCCATAATGGATAGTCAGGAGAGGGCACTAACACCTCATCACCGCTATTAAGCAGGCCCTGCATCGCCATAACGATAAGTTCTGATACGCCATTACCAATATAGATATCTTCAATATCGACACCGAAAATACCTTGAGACTGGTAATGCTGCACAATGGCTTTACGAGCAGAGAACAGACCTTTGGACTCGCAGTATCCTTGAGCACTTGGCAGGTTCAGAATAACATCACGAACGATCTCTTCTGGGGCCTCAAATCCAAATGGGGCTGGGTTACCGATGTTAAGCTTTAGAATTCGATGACCTTCATCCTCTAGTCGACGGGCTTCTTTATGCACCGGACCGCGAATGTCATAACAAACAGAATCTAATTTATTGGATTTGATAATAGGGCGCATCTACACCTCGAAAATGCTGAAAATATGAGCCAAACAGACATTTGGCATCCTTGATGGCACAATAGCTAAAATTAAAGGATAAATAAAGGGGTAAATCACTAATTTAACGCACTTTAAAAGAGCATGATCTCAACTTGTGTCTCTGCACTTGCTGGTTTTGGTGTTTTACTCTGAACCGCGGCGATTAAATAGAGAAAGTGCAGCTTAGATTGATAGCGACACCATATAAAAAGCAATATGTAAAAATGTTAGCTAGATCTACCTTAGCGATTGTCAGGGTATTCGGGGCAATAAAAAAGCCAGCGTATACGCTGGCTTTTCAAAGCGTGTGTAAAATTAAACGCGCTTCTTGAACTCGTTAGTACGAGTATCAATTTCAATCATATCACCAGTCTTAACGAAATCAGCAACACTTAGTGTGCCGCCGCCAGTGATAGTCGCTGGCTTCATTACTTTACCTGAAGTATCACCACGAGCAGATGGCTCAGTGTAAGTGACTTCACGTACAACTGAAGTAGGTAGTTCAACTGAAATCGCTTTGCCTTCGTAGAAAGTTACCTGGCAATTCTCTTCCATACCGTCAACGATGTATGCAGACGCATCGCCTAGGTTCTCAGCTTCAACGTCATACTGGTTGTATTCTGCATCCATAAATACATACATAGGATCTGCAAAGTACGAATAAGTACAGTCAAGACGTTCAAGAATGATATCTTCCATCTTGTCGTCACCTTTGAAGGTGCTTTCAGTAGATGAGTCTTGTAGAACGTGCTTAAGTTTTAATTTAACGATAGCAGCGTTACGGCCAGAACGAGTTGTTTCAGTTTTTTGAACAACCCATGGGCTGCCATCTAACATGATCACGTTACCAGGACGGAGTTCATGAGCAGTTTTCATTACACTATTTCCTATTTTAGGTTTTTCTATTTAAACATAGTATCTTAGCTATTTTTGACGAATTGAACTAGTCGAGAAGCAAGATCTACGTCATTTATTACATCGATTGGCCATCGTTTTGCGTGTTGCAACAGTGGCAAATCAGCTAAATTAAGTTTCTGCCAATGAGCTGTGGTCTGCTCTTGCTGTTCTGTATTGAACGCAAGATTGAGCGCTTTCCAAGTTTCAGCTAATTCCGGCGGCAGATTATTACAGTAAAGCTGCATAAAGGCATCTAATTTTATTAGATGATAGTCATCTTCTTGTGCATAAATGTGCCAAATGAACGGTTTTGCAGCCCATTGGGCTCTCAAAAACGAATCTTCACCGCGAACAATATTAAAATCACAGCTCCATAATAACTTATCGTATCCCTCTTGATCTGTCATTGGCAATATATGGATGACTAAATTCCCCCGTTTTATCTGCATGCCTGCACTGAGTTCATCAATGGGGCAGGCGAGTAGCGATTGTAGGCTATTAAGGCTTCGCCCTTTGGGGAACAATGCATGAATGATTTGTTTGCTATGCTGCCAAGTTTCACAAAGCGCGAGTAATGCGCTTGATTCATAACTAAAAACGCTAATGACTTTGTCTTCAGTATTGATACCGCTAAGCCCGAGACTGGCAAATAGTGCCTGTCGATTTGTTTGGTCTTGCTGCCAAGCATCGCGCTTTTCAAACAGGCCATTCTCACAAATCAATCCACCCGTTTTTGCGATAAATCCCGGGAAATAAAAATATTTCTTTAATCCACTGGCTTGCATGGATGGCAATCCGTGGCAGCCCTCAACCCATGATTCAGCGCTGAGGTATTCAAGGTTCAGCCACACAGGTGGTTTTGGCGCATGAGGGTTGAGTTTCACGGCGTGTTGCATTGAGATCAAGCTGTTTTTAACCTGCTCAGGCAATTCACAGGCAAACGCTTCAATCAGCACATTACCAGCCTGGTAACTAACAGCTAACGGCTCTGACCATTGATTGATGGTGACACCAAAATGGACTTGGCTAATAAGATTTGGGTCCAACGCGGGTAATATGTGAGAAAAGCTTTTTAAATCATCCACCCATAGGGTAATGATAATAGATTTCTCAGCAGACAGTTGCTTAGCTAGCCGCCATGTGACGCCTATATCACCATAATTATCAACGACTGCACAAAATATATCCCAACATTGTGGGCTATTTCTACTTGCCATATTACAAAAACTCTCGGTATCGTCTCAATATGAGGGGGGAATCAAGCGATAGATTGGCCAAATTAATCAGACAAAAAAGCGGCATATTAATATGCCGCTTTTAAAGTGAATGCAAAAAGTAAATAATTACTCAATATCGCTATTCTTTAGTCTTCTAGCTCAGCTAAACACATCTCTTCGTAGATCTGCTTAACCCAAGCGTCAACACGCTCTTCTGTTAGTTCAGGTTGACGATCTTCGTCGATACCTAGACCAACAAAGTGCTTGTCGTCAGCTAAACCTTTAGATTCTTCGAAATCATAGCCTTCTGTTGGCCAGTGACCAATAACGATGGCGCCGCGAGCTTCAACGATTTCGTTGACCATGCCCATTGCGTCAAGGAAGTACTCTGCGTAATCTTCCTGATCGCCACAACCAAA
Source organism: Shewanella sp. 125m-7 (assembly GCF_052977045.1). Lineage (NCBI taxonomy): Bacteria > Pseudomonadati > Pseudomonadota > Gammaproteobacteria > Alteromonadales > Shewanellaceae > Shewanella > Shewanella sp. 125m-7. The sequence goes on along the minus strand of NZ_JBRILQ010000008.1, from coordinate 112,376 downwards.
GATTGCGACTAATTTGTCTTCGAAGTTGATTTGCTCAAGTTCAGGGAAGAAATCATCCCAGTCACATTGTGCTTCACCATAGTACCAAGTTGGAATGCCGAAAATAAGCAGATCGTAATCTGCAATTTGTTCCTTGGTACTTTTGGCAATATCTTTTACCTCAACCATTTGTTTACCCAATTTTTTCTGGATAATTTTGGCTACGGCTTCGGTGTTGCCTGTATCAGACCCGAAAAAAAGACCTACAGTTGCCATTGTTGTTCCTTTAATATCTAGTTAACTATTAATGGTATGCGTGCATAAAAAGTGGGTTAGTCACTAACCTTCTTTTGTAGTATAGATTCGATTAGTTGGCTGCGGCTGATATTACTGGCCATAGCTTGTTCATTCAAGGCGTCATACAAATCTTGTGACACCTTTAACTCTATTCGTTTTAATCCGTTCGCTCGATCACGCTGTATTTGGTTTCTTTTATTAATTTTGAGCTGTTGGTCCCGAGGCAAAGGATTGCTTCGAGGCCGACCACGTCGCTTTTCTGTTGCAAACAGATCAATGGTGGTTCTATCTGATGTTTCTTTTGCCATTGAGTTCGTATTTACCCGATCCCTGAGCTTTCCCAGGTAACCTGTATAATCCCTTTTGCAATAAACCCGGCGCAGCCGAGAAATAAAACTAGCCATACAATGTTTCGCCCAAACGTTGGCACATTACCTTGTTTGAGTACATCTCTTATGGCCATACCAATAAAAAAGAAAATGGCTGCAAAAAACAGGTTTAAGCCGAGTGCTTCAATCTGCTCCATATATTGCATTAACATTCGCCATTCCTTTCTAGGCTAAAAAAAGTTGCGCGAATATACCATATAAGTTTTCGAGCGGCTATATGCATTACAGCTTTCTGCGCTGAAAACTCGCGGATTAAGCTGTAATGAAATCTTTAACTATACGGTTAAAAATGTTGGCTTTTTGAGCATGTAGCCAATGGCCCGTACCAGCAATTGTTTTTGCTTTTACTGTTGGAAACTGAGTCATAATCGCTTGTCTATATTCCGCCGTTACATAATCAGAATCGCCGCCACGAATAAATAAGCATGGGCCGGTATAGCTGCGATTAAATTGAGGCCAATCAATAATATCAGCGTAACTCGCTTTAAGACCGGCCAGGTTCATTTTCCAAGCAAAACCTTGTTCTGTACGGGTGAGGGATTTTAATAAAAACTGCGCCGTACCGTCATCAATATCCCAAAACTGCATATGAGACAGCGCCTGACGGCGATCGATAATATTTGCTAATGGCATAGCTTCTAACGCGGCAAAAACCTTATCGTGACGACTTTGGTAAGTAACCGGTGCAATATCTGCAACCACCAATTGGCTGACAAGTTCTGGGTAACAAAGGGCGGTCGCCATAGCAATTTTTCCGCCCATGGAATGGCCAATAAGGATTGCTGTTTCGCAGCCAAGCTCTTCAATGAACTTCGCCATGTTATCTGCCAGTGTTTGATAATCCATACTCGCAACTTGAGGGCTGCTTCCATGATTTAATACATCGACACGGACCACGGTAAAGCGGTCTTCAAGCGATTTCGATAGCAGTTTAAGATTATCCGAATCACCAAATAAACCATGGATAAGAATTACTACAGGGCCTTGGCCACTTGTCACAAAATGCATTTTTTTTGCCGGTTACGTGGAACGTGTGGCGCAGATTGTGCCTTGGTTTACGATAAATTCCAACAATGGCCAGCTAACGGGCGTCTTGTTGCTGTAAAAGTAATCAGAGTTTGTTTAGTAAATAAGATCTTTCTTCTCTGGATCGCAGTTTTCATTTATTGACGCTTTATCAAGACTCTAAACCTCGCTACACTGAGCAGATCATTCGGGACAGTTATGCGATCTTTTGCATTTGAGAACACCGAACCGCTTTTCTACTTAAGGAAGATAATCGTTATGAAGTATATCGAAGTTGATGAAGAGCTTTATCGACACATCGCCAGCAAAACTGAACATATTGGTGAGAGTGCTTCGGATATTTTGCGCCGTATATTAGGGTTAGACGTTGACTCAGTGGTTCATCATGAACCAGAAGAGATCAGTTACCCAAGTCTTGAGAAATCTTCTCCTAAGGTCGAGAAAAAAGTAGCTAAAACGGCGGTAAAGCCTGTTTCTGAGTTTAGTTCTTTATTAAAAGCCGATGAGCTTGCCGCTCAAAAGGGTGCTGTAGGGCGTTTCCTATTTATTCTTGATACTGTTTATAGGGCTTCTACAGAGCAATTTGAGCAAGTGTTACAGGTCCAAGGTCGTGATCGCTTGTATTTCGCAACATCGAAAGAGGCTTTGTTAAAGGCCAGTAAATCGGCGAATCCAAAAGAAATTGGTCAAAGTGGTTTCTGGGTAACAACAAACAACAATACGGCGAAGAAACGCACCATACTGTCGGAAGTATTGATGCAGTTCGGTACTGACGAAGAGCAAGTTGCTCAAATTATAGAAAAAATTTAACGTCATCAAGCGTTAATGTAAAACGTATAAACTTGCTGTGGCAACATATAAATACGGTAAATAAAGGAGAGGGTACTTGGCTATACACAAGAGAGCAGGATTGATTGCTGAGCAAAAGGATTTGGTCAATATCCCCAAACTCGTTAGCCTATATTATAGCTTAACGCCTGATGTGAATAATGTGGCTCAAAAAGTCACATTTGGGACCTCGGGTCATCGTGGCAGTGCGATGCAAAAAAGCTTTAATGAAGCACATATTATTGCGATTACTCAAGCGGTTGCTGATTATCGTAAGCAAGCCAACATCACAGGTAAACTGATATTAGGCATCGATACTCATGCACTATCACAACCTGCAGCCTTGTCGGTTATTGAAGTGCTAACCGCTAACCAAATCAATGTTGTTGTGCATAAAAATGATGGTTATACACCGACCCCTGTGATATCTCATGCCATAATTTGTGCAAACAAACAGCAAGATGACGGCCTAGTCGACGGCTTGATTGTTACACCTTCACATAATCCGCCTCAAGATGGCGGGATTAAATATAATCCACCCCATGGTGGTCCTGCAGAAGGCGAGATCACTAGCTGGATTGAAGACCGCGCCAATGAATATCTTGCTAAACAGCTCAAGGGTGTAAAGCGCACGCCATACAGCGAAGCGCTTGATAGCGGCTATGTAATAGAAGCCGACCTGATCACGCCTTATGTTAAAGAGTTAAGTAACGTTATTAATATGCAAGCGATTGCCGATGCCAAAATTCGGTTGGGCGTTGACCCGCTTGGTGGCTCCGGGATCCATTATTGGTCACCGATTGCTAAGCATTACGGCATCGATATAACGGTACTTAACCAAAAAGTTGATCCAAGTTTCAGTTTTATGCCGCTGGATAAAGATGGCAAGATCCGCATGGATTGTTCGTCACCTTATGCAATGGCTGGTTTATTAGCACATAAAGATAATTTTGACCTTTGTTTGGGGAATGATCCTGATTTTGACCGTCATGGTATTGTCTGTCCGGGTAGTGGATTGATGAACCCAAATCATTTTCTTGCTGTCGCTATCGATTATTTAGTGACACATCGTCCACAATGGACTGAGCAGATGGTGATTGGTAAAACACTGGTATCGAGCGCAATGATCGATAAAGTCTGTGCGATGCATAATAAGCCGATGTCAGAAGTACCGGTGGGCTTTAAGTGGTTCGTTGAGGGCCTTGCCAACAGTGAATTTGCCTTTGGCGGTGAAGAAAGCGCTGGAGCGGCCTTTTTAAGAACTGATGGCAGCACTTGGTGTACAGACAAAGATGGCTTTATTTTATGTTTACTTGCCGCAGAAATGCTTGCTGTGACGGGTAAAACACCACAGCAGCGGTACGATGAACTAGAAGCTCAATTTGGTAAGAGTTTTTATCAACGAATTGATAGCCCTGTAAGCCTAGAAGACAAAGCTAAGTTTTCGAAGATCTCAGCAGATGCGATTGTAGCAAGTACCCTTGCGGGCGACCCTATATTGCAAAAGCTGACTCATGCTCCAGGTAATGGCGCTGCTATTGGTGGCATTAAAGTGGTGACTGAAAAAGGTTGGTTCGCAGCCCGTCCATCAGGTACAGAGGCCTTGTTTAAGCTTTATGGCGAAAGCTTTGTAAGCCAAGCGCATCTTAGCCTGTTACTTGAAGATGCCCAGCAGATTGTGGCCGCTGCATTAAGATAAATGGATCGTTTGTTATTAGAGGCAAGCATCAAACACAGTAGGTAGCTTTGATAGCTTGAGCATATAGCTTGAAATCCTTGGTGCATAAGGGATTGCAAAATCCACTGTCCACATATCGCAACTGTTAGCACATCACAACAAAAAGCCCCAAAATTGGGGCTTTTTCATCAGATTTATAGCCTGTTGCTGAATGTGCAAACACTTCAGTGACACGGTGAGTAAAGCGAAGCTTTGGGTTACGAACGAGAAGCATGGATGCTGAACTGGCCATTAGATATGGATATCGTTGCAAGCACATCTGATCTGAATTGTCCCTATAGCCTCTAAAGGCGGAATCAATCAAACTTCGTTTGATAAAGGTCGTGAGCTTCCAGCTCACACTCGGGCAAGGAGGACTGCTCGTCCTTATCCTCCTTGCATCCACCATGACGCCCCGACGAAGTTACATGCATTAGATACGGGCCTCATACTTATTCGAAATAGTCTAACGCTTCCGATGGGACATCCTGTCCCGCGAAAGCTATGCCCACATCCGTGTGGGCATTACGACAATTTCTTCAACGTACTTCGGCAACTTCGATGGGGAAAAGGTGTTATTCGTAAGGAGTATAGAAATACTAGATTACCTCTTTCTCTAAAAACCTAGTATGAATGCTCTAAACGGTAAATGGACAAAAGCTATTCACCACGGCGAATATGGCGAAGCATGTGCTAATAAGCGAGAGCTAGGGATAGCGAACTGGCCGTTAAACACGGATGTTATTGGGACACGGAGCGCTACGCTACACGAAGAAAAGCAACAGCTAGAACAAAAGCAACAGTAAAAGGCTCGTCATCAAACATTTTAATCTTTTGCTCTACGATCTTCTCCGTGACCTCCGTGAAAGCGAAGCGCTTCGTGGTGAGATTCGTGCTTTGAAAGAGTTATGCCTGTTCTAGATTTTCTGTTTCATTAGATTTATAGCCTGTTGCTGAATGTGCGAACACTTCAGTGACTCGGCGCGGCTGAAGTGTCCCTATAGCCTCTACGACAGCTTCCCTGCTGCCGAAGGTCACTGCCGTATTCACATCTCAGCATTCATCTCTCCGAATTAGCTACTTCAGATGTTACAAACTCATTTCTGGACAAAAGCTATTCACCACGAAGGACACGGAGCGCTACGCTACACGAAGAAAAGCAACTGCTAGAACAATAACAACAGTAAAAGACTGGCATCCAACATTTAGATCTTTTTCTTTACGCTCTTCTCCGTGACCTCTGTGAAAGCGAAGCGCTTCGTGGTGAGATTAGTGCACGCCATAATCGCTTGGTGATCACAGATACTTTCAGCGTTCGCTAACTCGTTTCTGGACAAAATCAAGTTAGAGTATCTACTTAATTCGATAAAAAACGAATTAATTTAAGTATAAAACAACACTGGCAGTATGGACTAGATTACAGGCCAGATTATCTGATGCCACATCAATTCCTATTATCTGCGCTTTTCCTCATCTTTTAGGATCTGGCACTTAAGCTCACCTATTTGATATAACTGATACACAAAAAAAGTTGGCATCAACAATGTCGATAAAAATGCTAAGATCATCATTAATGCAACTAATTTTGCCTTAATTCCAGTATGAATTACTTTATCTTTTGGGATTGAAAATTCTTTAAATGGCCAAGCTGATTTTATTAAAGATAGAATTTTAAATGCGATAAACCATAAGAACACAGTTAAAAAGGCATAGAGTAAAACTTCATAATTAGATAATGCACTGCAGGCATTATGAATGTTATTCATAATGAAGGTACCAGCCATAATAGCCCGCATCCTGCTTCGCCTATCAAATGACCAGTAACCTGCCCAGCAGTGTTGTTTTCAGTTCCATAACTGAAGACCAGTTTTCTTTTTTGAGCATTAAGCTTGCTTAACATTTCAGCTAGTTTTTCCCTTCTCTTGATATCTTTTACATCACAAGCTGTGATTTCAGTATTTACCATATTTATTTGTTCATTTAACGGTTCTAATAGATCACCAAGTTGACTATTTGATCTATACCAACTAACCAAGCCTGAACCAGCCACAATCACAGTGCAGCTTCCTCCCAAGATGGCCGACTGCCCATTCGGGTCAATAAATCCAACTGGATTTCCATCAACATACTCATAAGTATTAAGCCCAGTCGCTAAACCAATCGGATCTTTGGTTAACCAGCGACCTATACTTGGATCATAGTCTCTGGCTCCAAAGCGAGTAATACCGAGGTTTTGGTCATACAAGCCACCCGCAAACCCGAATGGTTGAAATGCCGGGTTGGTATCATTAAGGGTATTACCGAAGCTATCGTAATCTATCCTTTGTGCTATCGTCCCTGTCGCAGTATCCACTACCAACCTGACACTGCCTAAGTGATCTGAAGTGATGCGATAGATCTTGCCAGCTTTTGTCATGTAATTCGATCGGCTCCCTAAATAGACTATTAAAGAGCTGAACTCTCACTATCTTACATTTTTGTAGAGGCGCATTAGCTCCTATCGCTGTGCCATCAAATACAAAGACAATACAAACAATATAAATAAGCTAGCGAAGCAACTGAAATAAATGAGCTCAATTATTCTATTGTAAGACAGTAGTTTGATAGTTTTCTCATCTTCAACACCTTTCCAAAGATGGGGAGTTACGAAAAATTTTCCCAATTTTGCTGAAGATTGAATACTACGATTAAATATACCGGAATTTGAAAAGTACTCATCAAAAACCCGTGACTCATTGTGTTGCATTCTGGTTTTAATCTTTTTTCTGAGCGTTTGTACTAACACGGCCAAAAGAATCAGCATTAAGAGTAGTACTCCAATCACAAGCTCGAGTATTCCAATTAAAAATTCAATGTTCTCCATTATGACTCCCGCTAGTCTTCACAAGGTTTGCAGAAGTCAAAAGGGAATATTGACATTGTACCGCCCATCGTATTCCCCTTCGCCTGTAACCAACATCACTTGCGAAAACACCGTGAAACTTCCTAAATACCACTTCTTCCCGGGTTGCAGGTACTTTTATTATGACTCACTGAACCTGTTTGCTTATTTCCAATGATTTTTCCAATACACTTTAACCCTCTCTAATTTAACATTGGTAGAGATAGTGAGTTTATTGAACTTTAGGCCACGCGCTAACTCCCCGTTAGCATTAAAAAGAAGCAACCTTGCTTCCCCCCCACCAATAGAGGAATTACCTGTGTAATTCAACTTTACCTCCCTATTACTTTCGGTTCTAAGTGTTACTTCAATGGAATCAGCAGGAAACATTTCAGAAATCCAACCTCTAACTTCAATTAAATCACCTTCGCTGAAAGAAGGAAGCGATTCGGTTACATCAACCTGAACATTAGCCCCTGTGGTAATCGCGCTTAAAGGTTCATTTAACTCAATAACAAACTCGTAATCACCCGGGTTGATATTTACATAATCAGGCGTCAACAAAATCATTTTTGAAAAAAACAACATCAAGAAAAAATCAAACATTTTATTGGCTCTCTTTATATATTTCGCTCGCTCTATCTAAAACGTCATCGACCCAAGTTTGGCAATTCCGAGCTCCAAATAGATGTGGAGTAGTCAGCGGATAAGCATACACGTTATACATTGGCTCACCTATTTCACCGGCTGCTTTTCTTACAGCATTATCAAATACCTCACTTTCAGATATCACTTGGCATAGGCCATTGTCTAGGGATTCATTATCAGCAACCTTTCCCTGGCTCAGCAACATATTTCCTTCAGGTCCAAAACTAAATATTTCATCATCAACAATTAAATAATCATGCCTTAAAAGATTACCCGAAGGCTCCACTGCCGGCATAGTATTGTCTCCTAACCCCCTAGCACAGCGCTTTGTTATTAGTCCACTAGGGTCTACCCAATTGACAGGATCCCCCCGAACATACCCATAAATATTAAACCCTCCCGCTATGAAAATAAAGCAGGCCACCCACTGAAAATAAAGCAGGCCACCCACAATAAATGGTGCATTTTTCCTCCTCCAACTAAGCTTTGGTTATTGGTAGAACTAGGAGATTAATATGCCCCGCGCTAGACGTACTCAAATAAGTGTTGAAGACACGCCTTTTTATCACGCAGTTTCAAGGTGCGTACGCAAGGCCTGGCTTACAGGCGTTGATTCAGCGACCGGAAGGTCCTATGAACACCGACGAGAATGGGTTGAATCTCAGTTACTTAAGTTAGGTGAAGTCTTTGCTATAGATATAGCTGCTTATGCAGTGATGAGCAATCACCTGCATCTGGTGCTTCGAATAGATATTGAGTTAGCCAATAGTTGGAGTGATAGGGAGGTGGTAGAGCAATGGCATCAACTGTTTAATGGCACTGAGCAGACACAAAGGTTTGCCAAATAAAGCAGGCCACCCACAATAAATGGTGCATTTTTCCTCCTCCAACTAAGCTTTGGTTATTGGTAGAAGTAGGAGATTAATATGCCCCGCGCTAGACGTACTCAAATAAGTGTTGAAGACACGCCTTTTTATCACGCTGTTTCAAGGTGCGTGCGCAAGGCCTGGCTTACAGGCGTTGATTCAGCGACCGGAAGGTCCTATGAACATCGACGAGAATGGGTTGAATCTCAGTTACTTAAGTTAGGTGAAGTCTTTGCTATAGATATAGCTGCTTATGCAGTGATGAGCAATCACCTGCATCTGGTGCTTCGAATAGATATTGAGTTAGCCAATAGTTGGAGCGATAGGGAGGTGGTAGAGCAATGGCATCAACTGTTTAATGGCACAGAGCAGACACAAAGGTTTGCAAAAGGTGAATTAGTAGAAGAGCGAAACTTGGCACCGCTGAGGCATTCAATTGCTCAATATCGAAGTCGCTTGAGCGATATTTCTTGGTTTATGAGGTGCTTAAACGAACCCATTGCTCGAATGGCAAATAAGGAAGACAAGTGTACAGGCCGATTCTGGGAGGGGAGGTTTAAGTCTCAGGCTTTGCTTGATGAAGCTGCAGTTTTGGCCTGTATGGCCTATGTTGATTTAAACCCTGTTCGAGCGAAAATGGCGCAGACACCTGAGCAGTCAGATTACACCAGTATTCAAGCTCGCATAAAGGCCGCACTTAAAGGTGAGCAACCTCAGCCCTTGCTGAGTTTCGTTGGTAATGAAAAGCTAAACCAGCCTAAAGGGATTAACTTTGCCCTAAAAGACTATCTACAGCTAGTTGATGAAACGGGGCGGGTCATCCGTGATGATAAAAGAGGCTCTATATCTTCAAGTTCAGCTAAGATATTAACAAGGCTCAATATCTCATCGGAAAACTGGATAAAACTCGCCACAGAATTTGGTAAAATATTTCACGGTCCTGTGGGTAATACTCAAGAGTTAACCACCTTTTGTGAGCATCTTCAAAAGCGTAGGCGGCACTTTGCCAAGTGTTGCAAGTATCTAGAAGCTGGCTGACAACAAACTTAGCTAAACCTCCTTACCTTTAAAAGCTATTTTCACACTGCCCAATCCTCTTTAATAGCTTGAGTTCACCAGCCTTGCCTGAAATCCGTCTTTCTCCCTAGAAATAGCCAAATTAACTGGTCGTAAGCAGATTAAGTGACACTAGTATCTCCGAGTTGACCACTTAACTGGCTGTCTATGTTGAAAGCTTATCAAGGTAGCGCTATGTTATTGATTTATTGTGGGTGGCTATATAAATTTGCCGACCTAAACCAGCGTGAGCTCTCACGCCGCTACTTACTATATAAAGGTATCACTTCCTACAAACCCGGGCTTGTTCAACACTCGGGATAAGGACGCGGCTACGCGCGGCCTATCCTTATTCGTTATACCGCTGATTCACGGCTATCTAGTTGAAATGCCATAATAGAGTTACTAATTGTGTCTTTAGATTTAAATTCAGGTACGCACGAAAATCTAAGCCACTCATTTATTAGCAGATGATTTCCACGAAACTTTATAAAAGATTGAATTTTGGCGTAACGTTGCAATTGCTTAGAGTCAGTGTAAATACGAACCAATGTAAAAGCTTTTTCATAAGATAAAAAGTAATAGAAACAATATGTATAAGGCAGTAAACCAACAGAAAGCAACATTGGTACAAGAAAGTCTCTAAATGTATTAAGGCTAAAAAATTTACCATTGTTCTCTATGGCATAAAAAATAGAATCCGCTACAAGGTAAAAACCTATTATGTTAATAGTAATACCAACAAGTTTATGCACTTGTGCGTGTGATGGTTCTCTTTCTGACACAACACTAATACAGGCTAAAAGTGTTAGACAAGCAACTAATACAAGCTCTACAAAATAATTATAAGAATGAAATGCGACCAAGAACTGAACAAATACAATTAATTTTAGTTGGCTGTTTAGGCTCGTTCTCAAATATTGTTTTGGATTATCTATATTTGTAGTATTCAGTAGTTGAGAGCCACCAATAAAGAAAAGCCATATTAAAGTATTTTTTAATTGTCCTTGATTCAAAATGCCACTCCACTCCAGAAGTAACACTAAGCCTATTGTATATATGACAAATAGGCTTAGATGAATAACTATACTTTTTTGGAAGAAAGCAGATATCACATTAACTAAAGACGATCTGACACTTTCACTACGCATTGAGAAAAGAATAAAAACACAAAAAAGTGTGGTTGAAGCAAGCTCTCTATTATTGAATACTGCTAGCATATTTGCTCCGAATCCTTTCTGCGGTATAACGTCTTAGTATTTGTACGTTGCGCTGTTTGCAGGGCACAAATCGCTTGTTGGACTTGGCCACTGCCACATCCAGATTAGCTGGTACACTATCATGCGATAGGGATTTGCTTTTTTTGATGCTGGGACTGGGCTGTAGAGCAGGTCGACAACTGATATCGAGTAGATTGTAAGCTTTTCATTCAAATTCCTTTCTCATACTTGTGTTCCTTCACATATCTTTAAGTCTAACTGATTCAAAGTCGGTTAGACACTCAATTGAAGCTTATTTAGGCTCCGCGCAGCGGCATAGTTCAACATTTGTATTTGTGCGCATGTGCGTTTATTTGGCAAAACGCGCATGCACATTTAATAAACCTATTATTTAAAGCTTACTAAAGTAAAGCTATTGATTTATAAGCACTCTATCAGAGAGGCACTGAATAAACGAGCACGGCAAATTGCAAAGTGAGCATTGATATTGATGTCTTATCTAAAGATTTAGTAACAGTCACTTATCGATTAGCAAAAGTAGGTCAACTATCTTGCTACTGTTCTGTGCCGCTTATCGCCTGAAACTGGTTTTGGGGCATTTCCAAGCTAGCAATCAAACCTGCACGGCCCAAATGAAGGCACCAATTATCCGGTGTAGATACGGCCGTGACCGTCCATGTTTTGGTGAGAGGTAACGGAGTTATCAAGTTTTCGAACGAGAGGCAGGATGCCGAACTGGCTTTTTAGCAGGGATGCTATTCGTCATGGCCGAGCTTCCAAGGATGGACTTGCAGCGTGTCACGGCTGTGTCTGCACATGCGCCCGCTGCAGGCGATTGATAACTCTAAAGCGACTATTTCAAATTAGCAGCCCTGTAGCCACAGCTCAGACAAAAATGTAATGACCCTTCATTTGAAGGTAAACTCATTTTGGGGAAAAAGCGTGTTTCAACTTGGCCTAGTGAATGTCCGGAAATGGCACAAAATTACCGCCTTTAGCAACTAAATCTCTACTACGTTCTGCCGCTGATAGTGATAGAATCTCCGCATCAGAATTACCGAGAAACTCTATGTATATCCATCATGTTAACGGCATCGACTGGCTGGTGATTACAGCTTTTGAAGAACTGAAAACGTTATTTATCGAAGAAGCCGGTGCGCTCACCTTTTGCTTATCTACCGCCAGCGAATTGAACCTGATTGATCAAGCCAAGCGCACTTATGGATATTTGCCTACACTCAGCGGCGTAATCACCGATACCGGCACATTTCAAAGTCAGGATAACGAAGAAGATTTGAACCCACAGCTTGCCTGCCTAGTTGAGGGGCGTGGTCGGGTATTTATCTATCACGGCGGCTTTGTGGCTTTTGTGGATGACGAGCAAACCTTTATTACCCAAATGGACTGAAAATGATTCAGTAAGTTGAAATCGGCGAATTGGCATCCTTAGCAATTCACCACAGAGGACACGGAGAAGAGCCACTGCTTAGGCCAGTTAAGCTCTTCATCTTTATCTGCGTGCATTTGGTGAAAGCGCAGCGCTTGTGGTGACATCCGCGCTTTAGAATATCCTATTTACTCAAATTGAATAATGATAACTCTTGTGATCATTTTTTAATGGGTAAGGGGGGCAGGTCCACCCTTGTTCAAAGTAGAAGTGCACCTATCATTAGCTGACATGGCTAAAGTGGATAAACAGGTAAATGTCGTTCCTGTTACAGTCATGAGTTTCATTATGGAACCTTGAGTGCCTTTTTGTTGCCCTTAAATAATTGAGTAAGGAATATCAATTATGACGAGCTGTTTACCGGTATTAATAACTGATATGACAGCTAGGCAGTTCGTTCTTGGCTAAATAATCTTGATGGTATTCTTCTGCCTGATGAAACTGCTGGCAAGGGACGATTTCGGTAACAATTTGTCTTGCCCCCCATTTTTGGCTTTTTATTAACGCGAGTTTTGACGTTTCAGCCTGCTTTTTTTGCAGCTTGTCGTGGAAAAAAACAGTGCTTCTATACTGGTTCCCAATGTCGCCACCTTGTTGGTTTAGGCTTGTCGGGTTATGGTTTTGCCAAAATACATTGAGTAATTCGTCAAAAGTGACGATTCCTGCATCGTATTGGACTTGCACCACTTCAGCATGACCTGTAGAACCGGTTTTGACATCTTGGTAGCGTGTATAGCCGTCCTTACCGCCCATATAGCCACAAGTACAATCGATGACACCTTCGACTTCTCTAAAGAAATATTCAACTCCCCAAAAGCAACCCGCACCGAATGTAGCCACTGCCATAATTTTCCCCTTACATCTAATTCTTAATTTAGAAACGTATACTGTAGCCGTTTGGATGGCTAGATGTCTTTATCTTGTTTTATTTTTTTTACTTATGCAAGCATAAAATTTACTGGCTGGTTATTTGTTGAACTAATGCATCAAATTCTGTACCCGAGTAGGCTGCTAATTATGCTACTATCCGTGGCAGAATTAGTTGAGATCGCCATAGAAACAGTTGCTTGTAGTATGAATTGTTTTTACCGATATAAAGCTGACGTACCAATAATAAGGAGTAGTTTGTGTTTCACGATTTGAAACAGTCTAAGGACTTTTTAGCGCTGACCCTGGCACACCCACAACATTTACCTGAGCAGTTTGAATTCGAGCTTGAAAATCAGGTTCGTGTCGAAGTTTGGGACACTGGCGTTATCATGTTTGAGCCGATGAATGCTAAGCACAGCAAAGACATCGTCTTGTCTTGTGCGGTTCACGGAAATGAAACTGCTCCCATTGAACTGTGTAATGATCTAATGACACAGTTACTTAGCAAGAACATCACTTTGCAACAAAGAGTGCTGTTCCTTATTGGTAACCCGCCAGCAATTCATAACGGCACACGCTTTATAGATGAAAATCTCAACAGGTTGTTTAATGGGGCCTATTCTCGCGGTAAAGGATTATGTAACCCAGAGCGCGTGAGAGCGCAGAAGCTTGAACACTATGTAGACAAGTTTTTTGCGTCACAATCTGGTGAGCGCCATAGAATGCATTATGATCTCCATACCGCCATCCGCGCCTCTAAACATGAAAAGTTTGCGATTTATCCTTACCGCGCTAATCGTAAATTTAGCCGCCAGCAAATCATGTTTCTTGAGGCTTGTGGCGTAAACACGATTTTATTCCATCACGAACCGACGACGACCTTTAGTTACTTCTCTTCTGAAAATTATCATGCAGATGCATTTACCATTGAACTGGGTAAAGTATTCCCTATGGGTAAAAATGACATGAGCCGCTTTATTGCGATGAAAGAGATGTTGACGCTATTAATGACAGGGAAAGATCTCAAACTCGCTCCATTTGATATGAAGCGCTTAAACCTGTATCAAGTTTGCCGCTCGGTAAATAAGCACTTCGACGATTTTGAATTCACATTTACCAATGATGCAGAAAACTTCACGGCTTTTCCAAAAGGTTACACGCTGGCTAAAGAAGGCGGTCAGGACGTAAAAATAGAACATGAGTTTGAATCAATCGTATTTCCTAATGCCAAGGTGCCCATAGGACAACGTACGGTATTGATGCTAAAGACTGCAGACGATAGCAATATTGATTAAGGTTTAAATGAATAACCGTGCATGTAAACCAATATATACATGCAAGGAGCTGCTAAGTTGTCGTTTCAATGATGGGAAGTATTGAGAGTTAGTTTACGTTAACGTAATGTTCTTCCCGCGTATTAAAATAGAAAGGTGCTGCTAGTAAGTTGTTTAGCGACACCATCAATAACAAGAGCACATTATGAGCAACGCAACAACGAATGCTGAAACAGTCCATCGCGTGAGCTTTCTAGATAAAGATTCACTGGCGATCCCGATTTTAAAAATTTTACAAGCAGATGGTACCGCTTATGAAAATGCGGTATTACCGGTAATAGACCAAACACTGGCTAGAAGGGTCCACGATACTTGTGTATTCACTCGAGTATTAGATGAGCGTATGTTAGGTGCGCAGCGTCAAGGCCGTATTAGTTTCTACATGACCTGTACCGGTGAAGAAGCGTCAATCATTGGTAGCACAGCGGCCCTAGATGATGGCGACGTTATTTTAGCCCAATATCGTGAACATGCGGCACTGCGTTACCGAGGCTTTACTACTGAACAGTTTATGAATCAAATGTTCAGTAATGAAAAAGACTTTGGTAAAGGCCGTCAAATGCCGATCCATTACGGTAGCCAAGAACTTAACTATCAAACAATTTCATCGCCGCTTGCGACGCAAATCCCGCAAGCAACAGGTGTTGCCTATGCCCTTAAGCGCCAAGGTAAGCGCAACATCGCCATCTGCTATTTTGGTGAAGGCGCAGCTTCTGAAGGCGATTTCCATGCAGGCCTTAATATGGCTGCGGTATTAAACTCTCCGGTTATTTTCTTCTGTCGTAACAATGGTTACGCCATCTCCACGCCAACCGAAGAGCAGTTTAAAGGTAATGGTATCGCCAGTCGTGGCGTTGGCTATGGCATGCATACAATCCGCGTTGACGGCAACGATATGCTGGCAGTACTCGCTGCAACGCAGCAAGCCCGCGCTTATGCATTAGAGAATAATGCGCCGGTATTAATTGAAGCGATGACTTATCGCCTTGGTGCCCATTCATCATCAGATGATCCATCGGGTTACCGCTCTAAAGATGAAGAAGCTAAATGGCAACAACACGATCCGGTTAAGCGTTTTAAATTGTGGATGATTAACAAAGGTTGGATGGACGAGCAACAAGATGCTGACCTGTATGTGAAGTACCGTGAAGAAGTGTTGTCGGAGCTTAAAATCGCTGAAAAAGTGCCGATGCCTCATATCGATACCATAATCGAGGATGTGTACGACAAGCCAACACCTATTCTTGAAAAGCAATTAGCTGAGCTAAAAAAACACCTAAGAAAGTACCCAGAATCCTATCCAAAAAGCGCAGGGAGAGTATAAGCCGTGGCTCAAATGAATATGTTACAGGCCATTAACGAAGCCCTAAGCTCGGAAATGGAAGCGGACGAAACAATGACGGTATTCGGCGAAGATGTCGGACACTTTGGCGGAGTATTTAGAGCAACATCAGGCCTACAAGAAAAGTTTGGCCGTGATCGCTGTTTCAATACACCTTTGACTGAGCAGGGCATTGCAGGTTTTGCCAACGGTCTTGCCTCTAATGGCATGACGGCAGTGGCTGAAATTCAGTTTGCTGATTATATTTTTCCTGCAATCGATCAGATTGTGAATGAAAGTGCCAAATTCAGATACCGTAGTGGTAATGAGTTTGATGTCGGTGGATTGACCTTTAGAACACCTTATGGCGGCGGCATTGCCGGAGGCCATTATCATTCACAATCACCTGAAGCGTATTTTACGCAAACTCCTGGTCTAAAAGTGGTTGTGCCGCGTAACCCAGAGCAAGCTAAAGGCCTATTAATTGCCTCTATTCGCGATAAAAACCCGGTGATCTTCTTCGAACCTAAACGCTTGTATCGCGCATCAGTTGGCGAAGTGCCAGAAGGCGAGCATGTGATTGAACTTGGTAAAGCTGAAGTGGTTAAGCAAGGTACAGACATCACTCTGCTTGGTTGGGGCGCACAGATGGAAATTCTTGAAAATGCAGCTGAAATGGCCGCTAAGAAAGGTATTTCGTGCGAAATTATCGATCTCAGAACATTATCACCATGGGATGCTGAAACGGTTGCTGCGTCAGTAAAAAAGACTGGCCGTTTATTGATTAACCATGAAGCGCCGTTAACCGGTGGTTTTGCCGGAGAGATAGCCGCAACCATCCAAGAAGAGTGTTTTTTATATCTTGAATCACCGATTGCTCGCGTATGTGGCTTAGATACGCCGTATCCTTTGATCCATGAAAAAGAATATATGCCTGACGCGTTAAAGACATTTGAAGCCATCAAAGCTTCGGTTAAATTTTAGGAGTCGGCCATGATTAAAGATTTTATCCTTCCGGATATCGGTGAAGGCGTTGTCGAATGTGAGCTGGTTGAATGGTTAGTTGCCGAGGGTGATAGTGTTGTTGAAGATCAGCCTATTGCCGACGTGATGACAGATAAAGCATTAGTGCAAATTCCTGCACCGAACGCCGGTGTCATCACCAAGCTTCATTATGCTAAAGGCGAAATCGCTAAGGTGCATGCACCGCTTTATTCCGTTGATGTTGCTGAAGAGGAGCACGTTGCAGCGAGTGCTTCTGTTAATGACGCGCCAAGTGCCCATGTAGAAACGATTAGTACTAATCAAGATAGTGCTAATCAAGAAACGATCAATGCAAAGGCAAGCGCGCTAACGCCAGGCGTAACAATCGAAGAGTTCTTATTGCCAGATATTGGTGAGGGAATCGTTGAATGTGAGCTGGTTGAATGGCTAGTTAACGAGGGTGACACGGTCGTTGAGGATCAGCCTATCGCTGATGTGATGACAGATAAAGCATTGGTACAAATACCGGCGATGAAGAACGGTAAGATTGCAAAACTGCATTATCGTAAGGGGCAATTGGCGCGAGTCCATGCACCACTGTTTGCTATTGAAGTTGTATCTGACACAGAAAGTGCAACTGACTCAGAGGCAAGCGAGACGAGTACCGTCGCAGCTAATGCAACAGTCACGAAAAATGAATTCGTGCCACAAGGTAAAGCGTTAGCAAGTCCTGCTGTTAGGCGTTTAGCGCGCAGCCTGGATATTGATATCTCAACGGTTACTGGCTCAGGTAAAAATGGCCGAGTGTACAAAGAAGATGTTGAGCGCCACCAGACTGGTGCGGCTAACGCGTCAACGACTTCTCATTCACAAAGCGCGGTTAACACTGATTTACAAGTATCAGCAAAAAATGAGAACGTTAATCACCATGCTGACCGAGTCGAGCCGATCAAAGGCGTACGCGCGGTCATGGCCAAGATGATGATGGAATCAGTCTCTAGCATTCCGCATTTTACGTATTGCGAAGAGTTTGATTTAACTGATTTAGTTGCTCTGCGCGAAAGCATGAAGAAAAAGTATTCATCAGATGAGGTAAAACTCACTATGATGCCATTCTTTATGAAGTCTATGTCACTGGCACTGGCTCAATTCCCAGACATGAACAGCCGAGTCAATGCTGACTGCACAGAGCAAACGTATCTAGCAAGCCACAACATTGGCATGGCTGTCGACTCAAAAGTAGGGCTGCTCGTTCCTAATGTTAAAGATGTACAAGACAAAACAATTTTGGAAATCGCAGCAGAGATCACGCGTTTAACCACTACAGCACGTAGCGGCAGGGTGTCACCTGCTGATCTTAAAGGCGGCAGCATTTCGATTTCTAATATCGGCGCATTAGGTGGCACGGTGGCAACACCTATCATCAATAAGCCGGAAGTGGCGATTGTCGCACTGGGTAAATTGCAAGTATTGCCCCGTTTTAATGATAAAGGTGAAGTGGAAGCGCGTAAGATCATGCAGGTTAGCTGGTCTGGCGATCATCGGGTGATAGACGGCGGCACCATTGCCCGTTTCTGTAACCTGTGGAAACTCTATTTAGAGCAACCTCAAGAGATGTTATTGGCCATGCGATAACCATAAACAATCGATTTAAAGGCGCTAGTGACAGCGCCTTTTTTATGACTGCTATAGCGTTCGCTTACAGCAGCAGATTATAACTTATGGTGTTTTAACTGATTTTCAGCTAAAAGAGCAACGCTATATTTTTTGTCACTAATCAAAATGAGTATAGTAGTTTTAAATTTGTAAACTATTCCGTATAATTCCGCTAATCTGTTATTGCCCATTGGTTGTACTATGAGCGCGTTAGCCCCAATTATTGAAAATATTGATTATCCTTTTCCGCCTAAGCCGATTCCTTTATCTGATCAAGAAAAAGCTGAATCAAAAGCCAGAATTAAACAGCTTTTAAAAGAAAAAGATGCAGTGTTGGTTGCGCACTATTATACCGACCCTGAAATTCAAGCCTTAGCTGAAGAGACTGGCGGCTGCGTTTCAGACTCATTAGAGATGGCCCGCTTTGGCCGAGATCATCCCGCTAAAACTTTGATTGTTGCTGGCGTTAAGTTTATGGGGGAAACCTCAAAAATCTTAAGCCCAGATAAAACGATTTTAATGCCGACACTTGAGGCGACATGTTCGCTCGATCTTGGCTGCCCAATCGAGACATTCAGCGAGTTTTGTGACGCACACCCTGAGCATACGGTAGTGGTTTACGCTAATACCTCCGCGGCTGTAAAAGCCCGTGCAGACTGGGTTGTAACCTCTAGTATTGCCCTTGAAATTGTTGAGCACTTAGATAGCGAAGGCAAAAAGATTATCTGGGGGCCTGACCGCCACTTAGGTAGCTATATCGCCAAGCAAACTGGCGCAGATATGTTGATGTGGCAGGGCGAATGTATCGTTCATGACGAATTTCAAGCTAAAGCGTTACGTGAACTTAAAAAGTTACATCCAAATGCCGCCGTTTTAGTTCACCCTGAATCACCAGCAAGCGTCGTTGAACTTGCCGATGCAGTGGGCTCGACCAGTCAGTTGATCAAAGCTGCACAAACCATGGATAACGATATGTTTATCGTGGCAACCGATAAAGGTATCTTCTATAAGATGCAACAGGCTGCCCCTAACAAGAGCTTAATCGCGGCACCGACCGGTGGTAATGGCGCAACGTGTAAGAGCTGTGCCCATTGTCCTTGGATGGCCATGAATGGCCTTAAAGCCATTGAAAGTGCGTTAGAGAACAAAGACGCTAGTGACCATGAGATATTCGTTGATGATACATTGCGCCTCGATGCCTTAAAGCCACTGGATAGAATGTTGGACTTCGCGCAGACTTTGAATATGAAAGTCAAAGGCAATGCTTAAAAGATAAACAATGAGTTCAGTCTCTTAGCTATACTTTCGACTGACGTAGAAGTTTGAAAGTTGATCTAGATCAATAAGCCCGTTAATGCGGGCTTATTTTTTGTCGAAAATTAAAAAATTCATTTACCTAAATGACATTTAGACTATGCTAATCTATTAATTAATAACAATTAAATTGAGTTACGGATGAAACTGACTTGGATTGGCAATTTCTCATTAAAACAAAAATTATTCATCGTTATCTTACCGCCACTTATCGCCTCAATTGTGTTTGGCGGACTCTATGCAAAAACTCAATATGAATTGAAGCAGCAACTTACTCAAGTGCTAGTGCTAAGCGAACTTGCTGTTATGAATAGTAACTTGGTGCATGAGCTGCAAAAAGAACGCGGCATGAGCGCCGGTTTTATAGGTTCAAAAGGTCAATCATTTTCAAGCCCGTTACCCCTGCAGCAAAATGCAACTGATCTTCAGCTAAGTAGCTATCAACAATTCCTGAGTGTGCACACCTTGCCGCCTGCATTTTCGAGTCAGATTGAAACTGTACAACTGCTAATCGCGGATATTCCTACCATCCGAAACCGTGTTAGCCAGTTGTCGATTACAGTGGCCGAGGAAGTTGCTTTTTACTCCGAGCTCAACAGACTACTGCTCAGCATTGTCGATTTAACGGCGATTAATGCCGCCAGCCAAGAGATAGCGATACGTTCAGCAGCATTTGCAGCGTATTTACAAATGAAAGAGAGAGCGGGCTTAGAAAGAGCAGTGCTAAGCTCTACTTTTGGTAATGATGGCTTCAAAAATGGGGTATTTAGACGTTTTGTTACCTTAGTCGCCGAGCAGGCAAGCTATCAGGAACGATTTTTAGCCTTAGCAGATAAGTCTAGTCGTACTGACTATGCCGCCTTGCTCAACACAAGTGCGATAAAAGATGTTATTCAATATCGGGAAATTGCATTTAGTGGTTCGGCCCGAGAAATTGCACTACAAAAAGCAGAGCAATGGTTCCATACATCAACCAAAAGAATCGAATTACTGACAGATTTCGAGCATGTGCTATCTAACGATTTACTCGTTACGACAAAGCAGCGTTTATCATCAGCTACAACTAGTTTTTATGGCGTTGTTATAGCCATCGGATTAGCCGCCACCCTAGTGCTATTTTTCTCATTATCAGTGACCCATTATATTCTTAAGAGCGTTTCGAGATTGCATAACTCAGTGACTAAGGCGCGCAAAGATTTTGATTTAAGCATTCGAATCGATCAGCAAAGCAAAGATGAGTTTGGTGAACTCGCCTTGGCATTTAATGGCATGATGACAGACTTTGAGCGCGTGATAAAACATGTAAAAAGCAATTCAAATTCACTTTTACAAGCGGTCGCATTGATGGAGCAGTACTCGACTCAATTACGGACCGATGTCCAGCAAGGGCATGCAGAGGCGGAGCAGGTTGCATCAGCAATGACCGAGATGACTGCGACGGTTAACGAGATAGCAATCAATGCTGTACTAGCCTCAGAAGCATCTACGCATGCCAATATCGAGGCGCAAGAGGGAAATGCAGAAGTTAATCGAACTAGCGAGACAATAAGCGTGCTAGCTCAAGAGATCAGTGATTCTGCGGATGCACTACATCAGCTAGAGCATGATATTCAGGGGATTGTGGCTGTATCTGATGTGATAAGTGGTATAGCAGACCAGACTAATTTGTTGGCGCTGAACGCTGCCATTGAAGCCGCTAGAGCGGGTGAAAGTGGCCGTGGTTTCGCCGTTGTTGCAGATGAAGTCCGAAGCCTTGCTCAGCGGGCGCAAAGTGCTACTGGCGATATTAAGTCGATGACAGAAAGATTACGCAAGGGCGCAAATGTTGCAGTAGTGGCTATGGAGCGTGGTACTGCACAAACCCGTGAAAGTGTGTCGGAATCAAAACGCGCAAGTAATGAGCTCGAAAAAATTGTTAATCATATCGGTGTGATTGAAAGTATGAACGAGCAGATCGCAGCGTCGACCCATGAACAATCTGCAGTAGCGGAAGAAGTGAATCAAAACGCACTAAAGATCAGTGAGATATATCAGAAAACTCATACGATTGCTGACCATCTCAGCAATCTTACAGATAAACTGGTAGAAGACACTAGCGAGATGTCTAAAGAGGTCAAAAGATTCAAAATCAGTTGATACTTTAAGCAAACCCCATTTAAATGGTGAACAATTACCCAAACGTTTGAGAACATAGCTATTTGTCTTGACGCAATAGAGGCTTTTCAGTAAAGTACCGCTCCGTTGCTTAGCAAAAAACTGTTGTACAGTTTGATAGTTAGGTTGCCGTGGTGCTTAAACACGTAAAAGATATTGCATCGGTGAGCTGGCTGAGTGGCTTAAGGCGCACGCCTGGAAAGTGTGTTTAGGTTTATCCCTAACGAGAGTTCGAATCTCTCGCTCACCGCCATATTAGAAAAGCCCGTTATCGCAAGATAACGGGCTTTTTGCTGTCTGAAATTAATTCTTTGTCCGTTATCGCTCGCCAATAAAGATGCACACATTCTGTGGCTCTGACAATGCTAGTCGTTCACTCTATAAGCTTCTGTAGGACAGTGCTGCAAGGACTGTTTGCAGCACTGTCACGTACTGTTATCTTTTGGCTGCGTACTCAAAAAACTTTCTGTGTTCCGGCCCAGCGCTATTGGCATTCACTTTATTCGGATGCTTATGCTCGCTCCAACAAGCCACTTTTTTACCTATATTTAAATGGGGGAATGTGGGCGTACCTTCAAACTGAATATCGAGAAAAGTGAGTAGTTTCATCAAACTCTGTGCATCGCTCACATTGATACGAATAAGGTCGTCACGGTTTTTGAAATAGCTAACAACTTGCTGCTCATGGCGGCGGTAACACATTTCTAAGTGCGTAGGGTCATCGGGTACATTCGTTACTGCCAAATCGAAGGTATCATTAAAAGTGCGCTTGAGTATTGGGTTAAACGTACCGGTTTTGAGATCCAGTTGCGCCTTCATTTTATTGACCAGCATTTGCATCGAAGGGACCCAGAGCGATAAATCACGCTCAAGATAAACAAACTTAGCGCCAGGAAATAGCTTGTCTAACTGTGGGTAATCACAAAAACAAGGCGAGTCAGATATGATGTCGGCGAGATAAAAAGCGTGTTTGGTATAAGCCGTGTGAGCAACTTTATAGCCATAATCTAACATAGCAACACTGATACTCGTTGTACCAGTGCGCGGCAGACCGATAATAAAAACCTTATTCATAGGATTCCAGATAATGCTTAACAACAAATGGTTCTCACCCTAGGAGCTGAACCATTCAATTTTATTCAAAGCAAAGTGTTATCGATGCTTAACGTAAAACGCATTGTAATAAATTACAGTAAAGGACTAAAAAGATAGAAGATACGTTCTGCTGTGCGGCTTGCAAGTGAGCGTTTTTTCCATTCTTCAAAAGCGATCATATCAGCATCCTTTAAGTAGTCTTGCTGGACTTGCTCTAGCTTTTGCGTAAAGTCCAAATTATCAACCGCGAGTGTCACTTCAAAATTGAGCCACAGGCTGCGCATATCCCAGTTAACCGTCCCGATTAGGCAATGGTTACTGTCAATCACCACAGACTTTGTATGCAGTAAGCCGCCTTTAAAGCGATGAATGTTTACCCCAGCCTCCAACAACTCACTAAAAAAGGCACGACTAGCCCACTCAACCATCAAAGAGTCATTTTTATCCGGAACGATGATATCGACTTTAACATTACGCTGAGCGGCAATAATGAGCGCCATATGCAGGTTATCACTAGGAACAAAGTAGGGCGTGGTGATAACGATACTGTTTTGCGCCTGATAAATGCTTTGAAGTAGCACGCGGTGAATAACTTCTTCACGCATACCAGGGCCTGATGGAATCACTTGCACTAAATCCGTGATCTCGCTGTCTTCATGGGATAAACATTTCGGCTGCTCAGGAAGAAAACGTTCATTGGTTTCAACTTCCCAGTCCCAAGCATGAATACTATTAAGCACAGGTACTGAGGTGCCGGTGATCCTAACCATCACATCAATCCATTGACCAACGCCAGCATCTTGATTGAAAAACTGAGGGTCAACTAAATTCATAGAACCTGTATAAGCAATGTGATTATCGATAACCACGATCTTACGATGCAAGCGCAGATCTAAGCGCCTAAAGAACATTCGAAAAGGTGATACCTCAAGGGCGCTAACCACTTGTACACCGCTTTGCTTCAATAACTTGGGCCACTGGCTTTTGAAAAATTGTCGACTACCAGCAGCGTCGAGTAATAAACGAACCTTTACGCCGCGTTGTGCACTTTTGATAAGCGCATCGGCAACATCATCAGCTCTACCACCTGGATGCCAAATATAGAACTCAAGGAGAATGGTTTCAGTGGCTTGTTCTATATCTTCAATGAGATAATCTAGGATCTGATAGGTTTCACTGCATAAGGTTAACTGGTTATCTGCTAATGCTGGGATCCCCACTTGTTTCTCACAAATCGCACTAATTGATTGCCCGTAGAGACTAGCAACATGGGGACGGTACTGCCGGTATTCATAGAGCTTTTTAAACCATTCACCATAAGGTTTGAACATGAGTTCTGCGCGTACCGCTCTTTTCTTGCCTAAATTAAGTTCACCAAATAGCAAGTACGCAAAAGCTCCACCCAAAGGCACAATATAGATAATCATTAACCAGGCGAGAGAGACACCTATGGTTCGTCTTTTGGCGACGACACGAATGCTGATCCCGGCAATAATTAACCAGTATAAAAAGACCCCAGCTATAGTTAATAGCTGATAAAACTCATACATATTGTGTTTGATAATTTTATCCTTAGTCGCTTAACAGCAAGCGTGATAAGCCTTTGAAGATAAGCGTGAGCAATTAATCGCGATTTAGAATGAATATGTGATTAACGTTAAGAAGCTATTATAATGAAAAGATTACTTTAAATCTAAGAACAGAGCTGAATAAGTCCATTATGGCGAAAATTATCCGAAAAGTTATTTTTTTAGCGCTTATTGCTGCTGTTGGCGTATCCCTTTATGTTTATGACGCATCGGTTATACCTGCAGACGATATACTCGTCACCAACGACAGTACATCTAGCATCCAGGCTCAGTGCATGACACACCCAACCAAAGAGTCACTTGATCGGTTTGGAAAGCTCAATATCACCACTTGGAATCTTTATAAACAGAAAAGTTATGGCTGGGAGGAGACGTTAAAGCAACTCGCTGAACGTTCAGATCTGCTTTTGCTCCAAGAGGCTCAGTTATCTAAAGAACTCGGCGCTTTCGTTGAAACGCAGCAACTGTCAATGCTACTGGCACAGGCATTTAGGTTTGACGGCGAGCCTATTGGGGTGATGAACTTAACACGAGAGCCAGCTCTTAGCAGCTGTGTGTTTCGAAAAGCTGAGCCCCATATTAACTTTCCAAAATCGATGTTGGTTTCTTATTATTTACTGTCAGATCAGAGCCAACTTTTGGTGGTTAATATTCACAGTATTAATTTTACTATCGGTCTAGAAGAGTACCAAGGTCAGTTGAGGATTGCAGAAGAAGCACTGCAAGATCATCAAGGCCCAGTTATTTTTGCTGGAGACATGAATACTTGGAGTGACACCAGAGTTGATACGGTTAAGCAACTGGCAAAACGCACAGGCTTAATCGAGGTCATTCCAGATGTTGACTCTAGAACCACGATTCTGGGTCATCAGCTTGATCATATCTTTTATCGAGACTTAGAGTTAGTTAAGGCCGAATCAATCATCACTTCTAGCTCTGATCATAATCCGGTCAAAGCCTATTTTAGACTAGAGAAAAAACGCCCGCATAATAGCGTTACTACAATTAAATAGTCATCACATTACAAGTTAATACAGGATTTTATATGGATAACGCATTGGCGTTACTTAATCGCTATTTTGGTTTTAGTGAGTTTAGATTGGGGCAAGGCGATGTTATTAACAACGTATTGAATGGACAAAGTGCAGCGGCGATCTTTCCAACTGGGTCAGGTAAATCTCTGTGTTATCAATTGCCTGCTCTCGCTTTACCGCATCTAACACTTGTGGTTTCACCACTGCTAGCACTGATGGACGATCAACTACAGTTCCTTAATAGTAAAGGGATCCCTGCAGCGTCCATAGACTCGACTCAGACTAATGAGCAGTCCAGTGCGGTTATACAAGGCGTCACAGACGGGCGGATAAAAATCTTAATGATTTCGGTTGAACGCCTCAACAATGAACGTTTCAGGCGTTTTATCTCGTCGGTTCCTATATCGCTTCTAGTGATCGACGAGGCTCACTGTATTTCGGAGTGGGGCCACAACTTTAGACCTGACTACCTTAAACTTCCCGCTTATCAAAAACAGCTAAATATCCCACAAGTGCTGTTGTTAACCGCCACGGCAACCCCGAAAGTGATCGAGGATATGGGAAGTAAGTTCGGCATCGAGCAGCAATGCATAACCCTAACAGGCTTTTATCGCGCTAACTTAAATTTATATGCGGTAGGGATCAGTACACAAGATAAGATTAATTATTTAAGTCACTGGCTCGAGCAAAGGCAGAATCAGCTCCAAAACCAGAGTGGTATTGTTTACGTTACCTTACAACACACAGCGGAGATCGTCGCTAAAGCGCTAGTCAATCGTGGCTTTGCAGCCGTTGCCTATCATGCAGGCATGGATAGCGACAAGCGAAAAGCCATACAAAGTCAGTTTATGGCCGGTGAGATCCCAATCATTGTGGCGACGATTGCGTTTGGTATGGGGATCGATAAAAGTGATATTCGTTTTGTCGCCCATTATGACTTACCCAAATCAATCGAAAATTACGCCCAAGAGATTGGCCGAGCCGGTCGAGATGGATTAAGTTCCGATTGTTTAGTGCTCGCCAATCGCGACAATCTGAACGTTCTTGAGAACTTTGTTTATGGCGATACACCCGAACCTAGTGCAATCAAATTTGTCTTAGATGAAATTACTCAGGCGTCACAAACGGGAACCCAGTGGGAGTTGATGCTTAACCAGCTGTCAACGGCATCCAATATTCGTGCGCTAAGTTTAAAAACCTTATTAGTGTATTTAGAAATGCTACGGGTCATTAAGCCTAAATACAGTTATTTTGCCGATTACCGCTTCAAGCTATTATGTCCGTTAGAACAGATTATGGCGAACTTCGATCCGCAGCGACAAGCTTTTGTGAGTGCGGTGATAGACAGCTCTGATAAAGCAAAGATTTGGTACAGTGCCAACTTTAATACGCTAGAGCAAGAGTTACCTGACAGCCGAGATAGAGCGATTAAAGCGTTAGATTACTTACATCAAAAGCAGCTTATTGAACTGCAAAGTAAACAACTGACCCAAGTGTATGATATCTATAGCGCCAATATAAATGACTCGCTAGCGGCGCGATTATTTGAACGTTTTAGCATGAAAGAGCAAAGTGAGATCACTAGGATCAATCAGTTAGTCGACTTTTTTGACAGTGAAGAGTGTTTAAGTTTACAGCTTGCGCAATACTTTGCCGATCCACACTTAACGGCACCTTGCGGGCACTGCAGTGTATGTTTAGGCCAACCGGCTAAGTTACCTGTACCTCAACCACTAAAACCATTAACTGAATTCTACTTTAATGATGTGTGCCGCGAAGCCATCGACAAGTTAGCCCGTCATGTCTCGCCAGTGCTGTTAAGTCGGTTTTTATGCGGCTTGACTACGCCGATATTCACCAAGTTAAAATTGCGTCAATTAAAAGGATTCGCTCAGTTTGAACAGTACCGTTTTGCCGACGTATTAACTTGGGTAGAAGCTAACCTAAATCACTAAAACATAGGCGTCTGGCGCTATCAGTTTGATAACGTTTGTTGTGTAACAAAGGTTGTCAAACTGAGTATAGTTACTGAAAAAATGTAGAGAACATGATTAACTAAGGCGTTTTTAAAAGTGGCATTAGACCACGAGCTAACAAATTAAGGGAATACACCATGAAAAAAGCCGCACTGCCTTTGGCTATCGCGTTGTCTTTTATTGGCCTAACAGCCTGTCAAAGCCCGACTGCAACCGAACAAGCCGCTGTTGAGGTAACCGATCAAAATCTCGCCTTTGGTCAATTTAGTCAAAATTTTATTGATGCATTATGGATTGAGTCGCCAACATGGGCGCTATATAGCGGTTTTCATAAATATGACGGTGTATTAAAAGTCCCTAACAGCGAAACTCGCGCAGCAAGCCTTGCCTTTATCCAAACCCAACAAGCCGCTCTTGCTCAGTTTAATCCCAAAGTGATGACCCCAGCCACACTGACGGATTATCGCCTTATCGAAAACTTACTTGCCGAAATGAAGTGGAATATGGACACCTTCAAGTCATGGCAGTGGAACCCTGCGAGTTATAATGTCTCGGGTGGATTTGCACAGATTATTAATGAAGATTTTGCGCCACTCAGTCAGCGTTTGCGCTCAGTATTAGCGAGAATGGAGAATGTTCCAGCCTATTACGCTGCGGCGAGGGACAACATCCAAGATCCAACCATTGAGCATACTCAGCTCGCCATCATGCAAAACCAAGGTGCTTTCTCTGTCTTTTCTAATGATTTGCTCGATCAGGTACTACAGTCTGATCTGACCAACGAAGAAAAAGCCTTGTTCGCTAATCGTTTTAATAAAGTCACCATGGCGATTAATGAACATATTGATTGGTTAACGGCTTTAGAGGCAAAGCTTGAAAAAGAAGGGGCGAGAAGCTTCCGCATCGGCGAGGAACTCTACGAGCAAAAGTTCGGCTACGATATCCAGGCGGGTATGTCAGGCAAAGCCTTATATAACAAAGCGGTAAACGATAAAAATCGTGTACAGGCTGAAATGGCTAAGATTACCAAACAGCTCTGGGGAAAGTACTTTGACACCCCGATCCCAGAAGATGACAAAGTCGCCATTAAACAACTTATCAATAAGCTGTCTGCAAAACATGTTAAGCGTCAGGATTTTGTTGACGAAGTCCGAACACAGATCCCTGAGTTAATTGCATTTGTTAACGAGAAAAATCTGATTACTCTAGATCCTAATAAGCCATTAGTTGTGCGTGAAACGCCTGCTTATATGCGCGGCTATGCCGGTGCATCGATCAGTGCTCCAGGTCCGTATGAAAAGTCGGGTAACACCTATTATAACGTAACGCCCCTTGACGGCATGAGCGATGAGTCGGCAGAAAGTTACCTGCGCGAATATAACCACTGGATTTTGCAAGTGCTCAATATTCATGAAGCAATCCCAGGCCATTACACTCAGCTGGTGTATTCTAATGAATCGCCTAGTCTAGTGAAAAGCTTGTTTGGTAACGGCGCTATGGTTGAAGGGTGGGCGGTTTACACCGAACGCATGATGCTTGAAGAAGGCTATGGCGACTTTGAACCTGAAATGTGGTTGATGTATTACAAATGGAATTTACGCGTCATATGTAACACCATCTTAGATTACAGCATTCAAGTTAACGGCATGACTGAAGAGCAAGCGTTAGATCTGATGATGAACGAAGCGTTCCAACAACAAGCGGAAGCCGAAGGCAAGTGGCGCAGGGCAACACTTAGCCAAGTTCAGCTTACTAGCTATTATTCGGGCTACCGTGAGATCTATGACTTCAGAGAAGAGTACAAAACCTTAAAAGGTGACGACTTTGACTTGAAAGCCTTTCATGAGGAGTTTTTAAGTTATGGCAGTGCGCCGGTAAAGTATATCCGTGAGCTGATGTTAACTAAGTAACGCCTTATAGAAAAATCAAAGCCAGTAGCATCGGCTACTGGCTTATTATTTTTGCACTGTTTCTTTTGGCACGCCCTTTTTAAACCGTCTCGTCCTAGAGTGTGTTAACACATTTACGCGGCTAGCTTTTTGACTCTTTATCATGCAACTGGCGTAACTCGCTCAATCTTGCCTGAGCCAAACCTAAAATACTGCCCTTAGTATATTCCCCTTTCTTACTGACAGTCCCCACCTTAATATCAGTCAGTAATTCAATAGCTTGATTAACATGACTGATTGCCCATATGTGGAATTTACCTTTTTCAACGGCCTCCACAATATCTCGGCGAAGCATTAAATTATGGATATTTGATTGCGGGATGATAACGCCTTGGCTATTTTTACGACCTTTAATTTTGCACACATCAAAGAAGCCTTCAATTTTTTCGTTAACACCGCCAATAGGTTGAGCCTCACCAAACTGGTTCATAGAACCGGTTATAGCGATATCTTGGCGCAGTGCAACACCAGAGAACGACGATAACATAGCGCACAATTCAGCCATGGTTGCACTGTCGCCGTCTACGCCACCATAAGATTGCTCGAAGGTTAAATGGGTAGACAGCGGTATTTTATCTGTCTTGCCCAAAATTGAGGCGATATAGGCAGTTAAAATCATCACGCCTTTCGAGTGAATGCTGCCACTGAGTTCAACACTACGTTCAATATCAAATACACGGCCTTTACCAAAGGAGGTCGTTGCGGTGATCCTGCTCGGGGCGCCAAATTGATAATCCGTGGTCGACATAACCGATAAGCCATTCACCTGACCGACCGTTGTCCCTTGAATATCGATTAAGGTAGTGCCATTGACAAAGCTTTGCATATAGTCATCTTTGGCGCGGCAAATACGTTTCTCTTTATTTGCTAACGCTTGCTCGACATGGTTTACCCTGATCATGTTTGAACTGACTGCACGGGCGCAATAATTGGCTTCTCGTAAAAGATTGGCAATATCGACAGAATGCAGCGACAACATGTTTTGATCGTCAGCTTGTCTAGAGCTGAACTCAATAACACGGCCGATAGCTTTCTTATCACAGTGCAACATTTTATTACTGTGTACTATGCTCGAAATAAACTGAGCGTAATGGGACTCGGACTCATCACTTCGTGGCATTCTATCTTCAAAATCAGCCGTAACTCTAAACAGCTCAGTGAACTCAGCATCATATTGCTGCAGTAACTTATACGTGGCAAAGTCACCAAATAAGATGATTTTCACATCAAGCGGAATCGCCTCAGGATCAAGAGAGATAGTGCCCGATAGCGTGACTTCACGCTCAAGCGAGGTCAAACTCAACTTACGAGAACGTAGGGCTCTTTTCAGCCCATCCCACACATAAGGATGCTCAAGCACTTTAACAGCATCAATCATCAGTACGCCGCCATTTGCTTTATGTAAGCTACCAGGGCGTATTAATGAGAAATCAGTAAAAACCGTACCTTTGTAGGTCGCACTTTCCACATAACCAAAGATGGTGTGATAGTTGGGGGTCTCCTCAACTATGATGGGTTGCATTTGCGACGCTTGCGACACCAGCACGTTAATCTGATAACGTCTTGGCATTTTTTTGCTCATAGAAGCGTAGGCGAGGGCAGCTTGTTCTTCGCTTTCTTCTAGGAAAATATCTAAATTATCAAGAATGTCTTTATGCATCGCCTTGATATAGGCTTTAACGTTTGCCTGCTCTTTATATTGTTCTTTAAGGGCCGTTAACGCGTGGACTAGCACCTCTTCGGCGACTTCCTCGTCATGCTTTTGTTGTTTTTCGGAATACTCTTCTTCCCACACGGTGATCTGCCTAACGATGCCACGGAGCTGTGCCTCAAGGTTAGAGATGGCGCCTTGCATCAAATCCTGTTCTTTTTGCGACAGCGCTAAATAGGTTTCTTCGGTATGAGGTTCTTCGCCGTTGAGCGCCACCAGCTCATAGTTACCTTGGGGTGAAATTGAAAGAGCAACCGAATGCTTCTTTGCATCCTCCGTTAAGGTGAGTAGGGCTTCTTCTTGCTTTGCGGTCAGCTGATTTTTTAACTTATCGGCACGGGTGTAGTACATCTCGTTGTCAAAGGCTAAAGGCAACGACTTAAGCAACTTAGACATCAGTTTTTCAATGTCTTTTTTAAAGTTCAAGCCCATGCCCGCTGGCAGCTTTAACACTTTTGGACTGCGCGTATCGTCAAAATTTACCACATAACACCAGTCGTATAGTGTACGGCCATTTGAGTTTGGAGCCTGACGATTAAGGTGGCGTAAAACCATGGTGCGTTTACCTAGGCCATTTCGACCTAGCGCGTAAATATTGTAGCCTTTTTCTTTCATTGAAAGTGCAAACTCAACGGCTTGTTGCGCGCGAGCTTGGCCGACAATCTCATCTAACGGTTCTAAGTGTTTTGTCGATTTGCAGTCTGAAGAGAGCTTGTTTAGCGTCGATGCGCGATAAAGCTTGGTACTGCTGAGAGGTTTTATTGGCATAATACGTCCTTTTAATGACGGTCAATAATTTTACTGTATACAGTTAGATAACAGATTTCTGCATTTATTTGCCGTTAGGATGATTATTAACCAGAAAATAGCTTTGAGTGCCTAATAAATAGACATAATGGTTTTGTTTATGCTTTTGTAGTGACATCTGTCGACGGCATACCCTTAAAATATATGAGGATTTCAATGACTTTTCTCATTAGTGATAGTTAAACCTATTGCTAAATCATCCTGCGCATGGATAAAAGCCCTCTAGGTGTGAAGAGGGCTTGTCATTCATTTAAGCGTATTTATCGAGAAAGACTGCGTCATCAAGATATGAGCGAGACTAACCAAAATCGCGACATACAAATATAAGCAACAACAGATCTACTGTTTAGCATGTTGTTTCAAAAATTTGAGTACCTCAGCCTGTTCATCTGCATTTAACCCCGCTCTTGGGAACATACTACGAGTAATACCTAACCACTGTTTATAACTATGATCTGCAGGGTTTGGTGCCGCATGACACATGGTGCATGCATGGTAGAAGATCTTTTCTCCTTTACTCTGGGTTTGCTGTTTGACGACCTTTATCGATTTAAGGGCCGCTGCGAGTCCCAAGCTTTTTATATCGAAAGGCGTTGTTGGTGTTTCAATTTTGGGAGGCTGGTAAGCTTTATTCGGTGACTCAGGATCTAAACACTTTTTAAAGGCCGCCAAACAGGTATTCGCACTCGTGCCTTGGCTTAAGCCACTTGATGGACGAGCGGAGGTTAGCATGTTTATCGAGCCAGAATTACAGCGGCCTTTGTTATCTAATTGCAGCCAAGCCCCTTCATGGATATAAATAACCCTCGGCATAACATTGTCGGCTATCTTCGCCCCTGCTAACAACGTACCGCGCTCATTGTACACTTCAATCAAGTCTCCATCTTTAATGCCACGATGCGCAGCATCGTCTTTATTCATTGACGCAAATTGACGACCATCCACAGACTCATAGCTATTAACATCAGCATTTGCCATTTGAGAATGTAGACGCATCCATGGGTGTGGACTCAATACATGAACTTGATCGGGTTTGGCATTCCCCAGCCATTCGGCAGGAGGGATCCATTCCGGCATAGGCGGGCAGTCTGGCAAATTGTATGATTCAATCTGCTCACAATAAAGCTCAATTTTACCTGATGGCGTGTGCAGTGGATGTTTTACCGGGTCGAGGTAAAAATCACGATGTCGAACCCAGTCAGTTGCGGCTTTGGGTGTGCTGAGATGGGTAACGCCTTTAAGCCAGAAACTATCAAAGCTATCGCTCGCATCAGACGATGCATAAGCATCTTTAAGATGCTGCATAAATGTCTTACCTTGAGTGAATTCCTGCTGGACATTAAATATTTTTGCTAATGCAGAGAATATTTCATAGTCATTCCAACTTTCACCCACGGGCTCAAGTACCTGCTTCATGGCGTAGATCTTGTTGTTGGAATAAGTGCCACCAGAGCTAATATCATTGCGTTCAAGCGTTGTCGTACTTGGCAGTACAATATCGGCATAAACTGAGGAGGCGCACCACCAAGGATCTTGATTAATGATGGTTTCAACATTGTTATTTAGGGCTTGAATTAATTCGTTGGTATTTTGCTGATGAGACAGTAAATTATTACCTGCATTATAGATTAGCTTAGCGTTCGGGAATGTCAGGGTTTGGCCATTACGAGTGTAGTTGCTGCCAGGGTTATTCAACATTTCAGAGATCAATACTACAGGGCATCGCGCTGTGATAGGATTTCGGCCTTGAGATAAACCCGCGGGCATCTTTTTACCGGACTGCGGCATGCCACCATTACCATAATGCCAGCTAAAACCCGCTCCTTCGCCCGGTTTACCGATTTTGCCCGCCATAGCGGCAAAGTTAATAATAGCCCAGTGGATCATCTCGCCATGTTGCGCTCGCTGTAGTGACCATCCCGCACAGATCTGTGTGCGCTTTTTGACGACCTCTTCAGCTAATTTACGAATTTTCTCAGCACTTACACCGGTAATCGCTTCAGCCCACTCGGGGTTTTTTGGCGTGTTGTCATTAGTGCCTTTTAGGTAATCAAGGTATTGCTTAAAGCCGACCGTATATTTATCTAGATACGCTTTATCATACAAATCAGATTGGTAAATATGAAAGGACATCGCGGTAAACAGTGCGACATCGGTGTTGGGGCGAATATTGATCATCTCGCTACCCATAGCTTTGTCTGTTTGAGTTTGTTGAGGGTTTATAGATACAAACTCAATCCCTTTTTTCGCAAAGGCTTGCCAATGTTTGTGCATAGCATGATCAGCCACCCTAAACTCAATTCTATTCGTTTTATAGGGATCACAGCCAACTAATAACATCAGCTCTGTATTGTCTTCAATCACTTGCCATGCAGTTTGAGGGGAATACACCTCCATATCGCCTATGATATGCGGCAATATCACTTCCGATGCGCCAGCGCTGTAGTCACCGCTACAAGCACTTTGTCCGCCAATTAGATTGAAAAAGCGACCTTGTAAGGTTTGTGGACGCATTAAACCTGCATGGGACCATCCGCCGTAAGATGAGCTGAAAATAGCTTGGTTACCGTGTTTGGCTATCGTATTGGCAATCGCGGCGCTGACCATGGCCATCGCTGTGTTCCAGTCAACCCGTACAAAAGGCTCTTTTCCTCTAAGGTGTGGCTTATGATCGCCTAAAGGGTTCTCAAAGTAGGATTTACGCACCATAGGGTATTTTACCCTGGTGTCGCTGTACGTTCGGCTTAAGATCCCCTCTAACAACATCTTTGTCGGGAAGGGGTCAATATCTTTCAATGGCTGTACGCCTATCAAAACACCCTCTTTGACGATGGCGTTAAAGGGGCCGTAATGGCTGGCATGGGGAATAGTTTGCGTATCGGCTGCAAATACTTTTCCGGCAGGAAACAAGGTAAGCCCTTGCGCTGCAACTGCGCTTGCGAGTGCAGATTTAATGAAGTCACGTCTTGTTAATGTCATATCAGTCAGGCTCTCTTTTTATGGAGGTTGCAGAAGAATATGCTATTGGTTATGGTTCATACGGGTTGATTTGACAAGTCTTGCGCATTAAATATTACTATAACTTCCAATGTCTTTGCCCTATGTCAATAATCCTAGAACTTTCAGAAGACCTTAAATTAATTTATGTTAACCCCATTAACGCTAAACCATTAACTCTTAACGTAAACAGTCAAGAGTTAATGGTTAGAGATCATCAATAGAGTGAAGCTGTAAAAGTGGATATTGCTGTATTACAGGCCTTTTAGATACTGGATGTTAGTGGTGTGACTAATAAGGTGAGCAAAATCTGACATAGATTGAGAAGACAAAAGCTCTGAGCATTTGATCGCGGTATCAAACTGACTTTGCTGTAGCTGACTATTAGTCACAACGTTACGTAGATCCAGCATTACGCTATCAAAGTTACCTGATAGTTCAGTTAATATTTGTGGATTAAAGAAGTGCTGATTGCCATACAAGGCATTATGCTCGCGGCGTTTCTTGTCGATGATAAAATCCACACCTTTTACATTGGTAAGCGACGTTGTTTTCTTGCAAACCGTTAAGCACTCGTCATCCATCACCGCTTTATCACAACCACTTGACTGTAAAAACAGACATTGGCGGCTAGTCATTAACATTATCGGGTGGTAAAGGCTGTAGTGAACCGTAAAGCCCTTAGGTGCTTTAATTGCTTTTATCTGTTTTTTATTGAGTTCATTAGAGACAAATGCACCGCTACAGCCTTGTTGCTGCAAGCTGTACATACTGATTGAGTTACTCGTATTAAGATAAGGGCCGGCAACCCAATCAATTGCTAAGTCGGTTGCCACAACGCCAACGCCACTATTGTTAGTCACGATCAACTTAGGTTTCACCTCATCGAGCAAGTGTTTAGCGGCATTAAAATCTGTTTCCATAATGACTGCGCCAAACCAAGGAATAAGCTCAGGCTCTTGAGTAAATAGTAGCGTTAGCTTTTCGCGCTCAGCGTCTATCGCATCAGGTACTAGGTAATAGACTTGGATCTGCTTAAGAGCGATCTGCGGCTTTAACTGTCGATAGAGTACAAGATCTCGTCTATTGGCAATTAATATCGATAACTGAGTGGCTTGCTCGATATTAGTCGATAGCATCTGTTCTGTAACAATGGTCCCATCTAAATATGAGCTTGAGTCTAAGCTTGAGTCTAGCCCTAAACGTAAGTTCAAATCTAAACCAGAGTTATCGCAGCTATTACTCTCTATCTGTTGACGGACTTGTTGCAAGGATACCGGCTCAACATGTTCTCGACCGTTATTCAGCCAAGTGACTATCTGCTGTCTCATTGTGGTTAACTGTTTAAACGGCACGAACAAGTTTGCCGCTAAATCATCAAAGCACACAGGCGCCAGTGCATACTCAAGGTTGTCTAAACTTGCGAAACGTTTTACTAACTCCTCATTCAGGCCATATTTGTCTGATGTAACAAGCTTACTTTCTGATAAAAGAGTTAATTCGTGTCGGCCCGTGAGTGCGTTTGCATGGCTAACAGAAATTGTTACGGCTAATGCTTGACCTTCTTGGCCATAAAACGTTAGCGAAATAATTGGCTTAGCTAAACTCAGTCGTTCTATCTTGTCACCGACAGTCGCAATTATGTCCGTTTTTTCATCATATAGCGCCTTTTTAACATTCACCGAGCCTGAAGCACTTTTCTCTGTGAGCATTCTAAGGCTTTCTAATTGGGTAAAATGCTGCACAGCGTTATCACGTGGGTTATCTATGTACATGCTTTTACCCACAGCGCCATGTAAGTAACCATTAGAAAAATCACGGTTAAATACGGTATATAGCGGCGCTTTATCATTAGAAAGCACATTACGCTGCTCAAGCCTTGTGATCTGTTTACGCCAGGTATCAATCACACGGTATACATAATGTGATTTCTTTATCCGACCTTCCACTTTCAACGAGTCAGCGCCTGCTGCATACAGCGCATCAAGATCTGAAAATGCAGAGTTATCTTTCAGGTTAAGCGGGTATTGTGCACCTGCATCTGTAGTTTGATACTGATCGCGACAAGGCTGACTACAGCGGCCACGGTTACCCGAATTACCACCATGGGCCGAGCTAAAGTAACAAAGGCCAGAAAAACCGATGCAATTAGAGCCATGGACAAAGACCTCTGTAAGCATATCTAGCTCATGAGCTTTGTCTGACATCTGTTTGATCTCTGTTAGATTAAGTTCTCTCGACAAGTTTGCTCGAGAGGCTCCTAAACCAGACAAAAACTCGAGTTGGCCACTATTGTGCGTTGTTACCTGAGTAGATGCATGAATATCCAGTGTCGGGTAGTGCTGTTTTAGTAGGTAAAACAAGCCAAGATCTTGAACAATAACGCCGTCTATTGAGGTATTGACCAATTGGTTAAGCAGTTTAAGTAGCGCCGGCAGCTCTTGTTCTAACACTATGATATTTAAGGTCAGAAATAATTGGCAATCGTGCTGGTGGGCAATACGCAGAAGGCCATATAGATCTTCAAAACTTAAATTTTCGGCGCGCGTACGGGCGTTAAAGCTATTAAGGCCACAATACACGGCGTCAGCACCAGCAACGATAGCCGCTTTTATGGACTCAATATCACCACCTGGCGCGAGTAATTCAAGTTTTCTCATGGTCTTCCTAATAGGGCAAAATGCATAACACTAATAGCTGTATGGCAGGGGAGCTAATAGCAAACACGGGCGTTAATGGTTAATTGTAAAACCTTGGTAAAAGCAGGTCTATGTCAGCAAAATCTATTTTACCAAACTATGATATTGATCCAGTCCCGTCCTCATGGGGTGTTAAGCCTATAAATCTTATAAATTAGGCCTATAAGTTCAGTCTTGAGATATGTCAGACGGATTAACCGTGAGGCAAAAAGAGAGGGGGGATCGGCGCATAAGACCGCTTTGCTTTAGTAATACAGCGCAGTATTGATACGATAAGTCAGCTGATTTTAGTGAGCGGCGGCGAGTTATATATAACAAATAAACACAAGTGCTTAGCATAAATACAAACTGTGCGCGTTTGTTGCGCATAAGACTCTAATAAACGCACATTTTAAAGAGAAAGCATCTGAATTAGTGTAAGCTAAATGTTCTTATTCTCAAGTAATTTACTCCGCAGAATATCATCCGTATTCACTTAGCAATCCAATATTAGAAGTCCACTATGCTTTACACTCAAAATCACGCTGAACGTTTTCCCAAAGGCAAGTTTGCTATGTGGAGCGTTTATAGCTTTACTGGCGCCTCAATTCTAGCCTCTATTATCTTTTCATTATTGCTGTTTCTTTCTATTGATGATGATCCTGTCATGCAATTGCTGTTTGGCGGCTTAGCGGTTATTTTCGAACTGGGTAAATTTTTTGCGTGGTATGAAGTCGGTGAGCGTTACTCTAGAAAGAACTTCTTCGGTATGTTTTCAGCACTGGGTTTTTATGCGGTACTGGCGGCCATTTCGATAGGTGGTTCAATTGGCGGTATTAATAGCGCAACTAATAAAGCCCAAGAGCATGTACATGTTCAGCAAAGTAAAGTGAATGCGTTTAACATGCAGATTGAAGCCATCGATAAACAGATAGCGCTTAACAATGTTGCCGCTGAAAAGTATATTCAGATGGAGCGCATTGCTACCGGTGTGATGCGCATTCAAAAAGAGAACAACAAACTACGTAAGCAGCAACAGCAGCTAGCCATGCAGCGCGATAGTATTCCGGTTGTCAGCCAAGGCTCTATAGTCGGTTTGATTGAAAGCTTAGCCATGTCATTGAACATTAAAGCTGAAACCGCTCAGCTGGGATTAGTGGTGTTCTTATCTATCTTGTTAGACTTCTTTGCCGCGTTCTTTGTTGGCTTAATCGGTGAAGAGAATCGCTTTAGACAACGCTTTAAGCAACAATCTAGCCAGTTAGAGCCCATTACGCTCGATGCTTACCGACGTATGCATAGTGATGAGTCAGACTTTATTCCGCACTATGAGCCTAAACAGCTAACCGAAGCAGAGCCAAAACCTTTATATGAACAAGTGCTTGATGCATTGGGTCAGAAAAGGATTAATTGCAGCAAACGTGCCGTGAGTCAGTACCTCAATATTACGACTGAAGAAGTTGATGAGATTTTTGCCAAAATGTTTAATGACGGTATCGTCAGCAAAAAGCCTAACAACCATTACCAATGGCATGGCGTAAATACCGCTACTGAGGCGCAGGCCGTTTAGCATTAACTGGCTAATAATACCTCGGCAATATGGCGAGTTAACAATAGCGGACTAATATTCGGTCATTAGTATTTACTCGTTAAAAAACCTCAAAAAAGGAAGCCACGTTAAGTTGCTTCCTTTTTTATTGGCTTTTACACATAAATCTACCGTAACAATGCAATTGCTGTTTGAATAAAAATCCTAAAGCCCTTAGGATCGGTGCTACAGAATATATTAACAAGACAAGCGTCAATGCCAGCTAATCAGCCAAACATTCAAAACGAACCTTTAGTACTTTATTTTATTTATGATTCTCATTGTCCGTGGAGCTATGCTACCACACCGGTTGTCGCTGAGCTGATTAACGCGTTCGACTTTGCTGAGACTCACTTACTGCACTGTGCGCATTATAATGGCAAAGATGCGCCTAAAATGGCGCAAGTTGATCAGGTTAGAACACTTAGCCCTGTGACTTTCGGTGATGCTTACTTGAAACAAGGGAGCCATAAGGCTAACTCAATTAAGATGGCTAACTTTATGTCTTGGGTGCAATCTAAACAAGCCGATAAAGAGTTTGAATTACTGCAAGCCATGCAACAGCAACACTTTGTTGAAGGTAATGCATTAAATTCTCGTGAAGATTTCGACAAAATCATCAATCAATATAAGTTATCGCCATCAAACAAAGTCTTTAAAGATGCCATTAGCCATGAAGCTGAGAGTGTTTTAGCGGGTATTGCAGAGATAGGTCAGGCCATTGGTACTTCAGCGTTTCCAGTCGTTGTGATGACATTAGGCGATGAAGCGATATTTATCGATCACTCACTGTATTTAGCCAAGCCTGAGGATGTGGTTGCAGCGGTAAAACAAGAGTTAGCTGCGTTAAAGTAAACTCGGCATGTGATAGCTACTGTATAGTAACGCGCTAACAGAGAGTTATTGTTAGCGCGATTTCATAGCCATTTAAGCGGTTACTCGAGCCTGTAAATCATCACGGCATAACGCGACTTATTTAGCGCAGATCCAAATGAGCACAATATAAAAGATCACCAGCCCTAGCCATTTCAATGTTAACCCTGCACCAATAAACATAAAGCACCTCTTCTTGTGATACTTTTGCTCTAACTTTTGCCATGATTATTTTATCAATGCAGAGTTAAACGGAAATTAATAATGCTCTTGTTATGCTGATTTTTGCGCATAAACATGAATATAGCGGCCTAACGACAAAAACGGCTCCTCACGACATAGTTTTTGCTCCATCGCGACAATCTGCTCAAAACTAAAGTCACCCATGTCATGATTTTGCATATAATCATGGAAGGTTCTAACCCCAGTCTTACCCAAAATAGTGAAACCGGCTTGCGCCAAACATTGATAAACTAACTCGGGTTTAATCCCTTGCTGAGGCTGCAGTTTAAAGCGCTTACGGTGCGGCATACCCTGCTCGATATGATTGAGGTTACCGCAGATAAGATTCTTAAACAGCAGGCCGTTATAGTTGTAAAACATCACCGAGATAATCCCGCCCGGTTTGACTTGCTCACATAGTGAAGTGAGTGCGCTAATCGGCTCTGCTAACCATTCCATTACCGCGTGAAACAGTAGCAAATCAACGGGCTCATTCAAGTGCTCAGCCACATTTTGCACCGGACTATGAATAAATCGATATTTATCCAACAACTGATTTTCAATGATGTCTTGTTTAGCCAGCGATAACATTTCACTAGAGAGATCGCAGAGGCTGACATTGTGACCCAGCGCGGCAATCTTTTGCGACAACTGCGCTAAGCCGCCACCGGCATCGAGAACGTTCAGCACTTGATTGTGCTGGTGGACATCTTGATTGGGTGTTAAAGCCAATAAAATCTGTTCAATATCCTGCCAAACAACGGTTTGCCTTATTTCGCCTTTGGCGGTGCCGTAAATACTGGCAGCAAACTTATGGGCCAAATCGTCAAAATTTCTATCTTGTTTCACTGTAATCTTCTTTGGTTGAACGTTAACTGTTGGCGAAATTACGCGGGCGCGAATTCTCTCACAGCAAGCCATAAAATTAAATCAGTGCAGCAACAAATAACGACAGGGCGGCACAATAAACGCCGCTAGCGGCCTACTAAACTGATGTTTTTATCGAGCGCTTAGACATAGTTAGTGGGTGATTATGCGCTTTTATGAATAGGAGTTGAAAATATCTCGGGGTTTTACTTTTACTTATGCGTGTTGGTGATTATCTATTCACTTTGGTTTTCGCCTCATTCTTCTGAACTTCACTGAATTGAAGTACGACCAACTTAGAGAGATATTGAGCGTGGCTACTACCTTGAAAAACACCGAAGTTGTA
Source organism: Shewanella sp. 125m-7 (assembly GCF_052977045.1). NCBI lineage: Bacteria > Pseudomonadati > Pseudomonadota > Gammaproteobacteria > Alteromonadales > Shewanellaceae > Shewanella > Shewanella sp. 125m-7. Next base: position 70,657 of record NZ_JBRILQ010000008.1, on the reverse strand, counting down.
GCATGACATTTCACTCTAAAGCGCCTTTTACAACAAGGCTACTTATTGGTAAGTTTTTGTGGCGGAAAGTTGTCTCAAAAATGCCGTTAAATAATTCGGTGCAATGGGCCTTTTTAAACGCGCACCTAAAATGATCCTTCAGCCTCATGAATTTTTTGAAGGAGGTTTGTCGGAAGTCGAAGACCGAGTACTTCGGGAAATAGCGTTAAGTGCAGGTACAAGAGAAGTACATCTTGTAGTGCAACAAACGCGTAGCAAGCCATTGAGACAAGATTGCTAACCGTTTGCTCGGTTTCGTTTCGTTGCACATTTTAGCAAGCTACAATCGGCGCTTAACAGAGTGTTAATGCCGTCAGGTTTTATGAATCCCAAGGTTTCAATACCACAGACAATGAAGCTGAAGTTAATGGTATTAGGTTTGTGCCTATGTGTTGGACATCTGAATAATAAAACGTTAGGTTTTGAGTTAAGCCAATTAAATGAATTTCTATTTATACACGTCAAAAAGCAGCTTGATGTATAACTTAACGCCCCCACTAATAGTTAACAACTAAGAGGCCATTGTATGCGACAGAAATTGAGAGACGCTTTTAATTCTGAAATGAACCAAGCTATACAGTTTTATCAATCGGGTGGGTTAGACTCGTCATTTCATCATCTTGAGCGAGCGCATATTTTAGGACAATCGTTTGTCATTACGCATGTAAAATCGCATTGGTGGATGCTGAAGATAGGTTGGCAGAAACGGGATTTTAAAGAAGTGTTTGGCCAATGTACGCGGATTATGGCCTCAGTGTTGTTTACGAAAATTTGGGTGCCACTCGGTAACACCGGTGGGGCAAATGTTAGCCCATTAAAGCCGATGCCAATTCCAGAAGATTTACAGCAATTGATTAGCGAGGATAGCGCTAATGGTTGAATATCGAGGCTGCCTGTAGAAACTGCCTGTAGAAACTGCCTGTAAAGAATGCCTGTAAAGAATGCCTGTAGAGCTGCAAGATTGATAATAAAAAGTGGTAAGCCTATCTGCGCTGCAAGATATGCTGAACACAAATAGATTTACCCTTTTACAGCCACATTTTTTTACAACCACGGCTATTTATAACCGCATTTGTTAATCTAACTGTTTTTTGCCATCGATGTTTAAGGCCGCATCGTTAATGCGAGCCTTAACTATGGCAAATCGTCTTAACGGCGGAACGTTACGTCTTCGACTTCGCTTAAATGAATTTGCGTTTGCGCAATTTTGGTTTCAGCTAAAATCGTACCCTGACGCACTGAATAGCGCACTGGCACTTGGCGGCGCACGGCATCAAAGCCATTATCAGCCGGTAAGATAAGCAAGTTACCAGGCTTACCCAGTTCGATACCGTAGTTATCTTGAATATTTAGCGTACGGGCTGACTTGCTGGTGATAAGCTCCAGCGAGTTGTTGATTTGATCGTAACCCATGATTTGGCAAACATGTAGACCCATGTGCAGCACCTGCAACATGTTAGCGGTACCGAGCGGATACCAAGGATCGAAAATATCATCGTGACCAAAACAAACGTTAATGTCAGCGGCGAGCATCTCTTTCACACGGGTAATACCACGGCGCTTAGGATAATCATCGAAACGGCCTTGCAGATGGATATTCACTAGCGGGTTGGCAACGAAGTTAATACCAGACATACCAAGCAGACGGAACAGACGCGAAGCGTATGCACCATTGTAAGAGTGCATTGCCGTGGTGTGACTTGCCGTTACGCGCTCGCCCATTTGATATTTATGGGCAAGGGCTGCTACGGTTTCTACAAAGCGCGACTGCTCGTCATCAATCTCATCACAGTGCACATCGATAAGACGGTCATACTTACGTGCTAGCTCAAACACATAGTGTAGTGACTCAACGCCGTATTCACGGGTAAATTCAAAGTGGGGGATTGCGCCAATCACATCCGCGCCAAGTTTAACGGCTTCTTCTAGCAGCTCTTTACCGTTAGGGTATGACAAAATACCTTCTTGCGGGAAAGCCACAATCTGGATATCGACCCAGTCTTTCATCTCTTCTTTCACTTCAAGCATGGCTTTAAGTGCAATCAAGGTTGGATCTGACACATCAACGTGAGTTCGCACATGTTGAATACCGTTAGCAATCTGCCACTTTAGCGTTTGCTTAGCGCGAGACTTAACATCTTCGATAGACAGCATAGATTTACGCTCAGACCAACGCTCGATACCTTCGAACAAGGTGCCTGAAATATTCCAGCTTGGCTCACCAGCAGTTTGGGTGGTGTCTAAGTGAACGTGTGGCTCACAAAAAGGGGGCACCGCCATGCCGCCTTCGCCATCAATCACTTGTAAAGAATCGGCACTTGGAAGTTCGATGCTTTGCGTCATAGCAGCAATTGCTTTGAACTTACCGTCTTCAATCAACAATTGTTGAAGGCCTTCTTGACCTTTTAGAGTCACATTTTTGATCAACATACTTGCTGATGACATGGTGTTTTCCTTATGCATTGGTAGCATTTTTACAATCTGATTTAACTAATTTGTTTTGCTTAATACGGTTTTGCACTTCATCAAGCAATAAGTAACTGAGGGCGCCTGCAAGTACTGCATTAATCGGTACTATGCCAGGTAATAAATGACCCGCTAGCACACCAAGGGTGACACCGGTAATCGCGGCCCAATTAACCGTAGCAAATTTGGTGTTGGTAAAGTCTTTATACTTTTCACGGTGTCTTAAGTAATCGGCAATAATAATGCCACCAATTGGCGGGATTGCCGCAGACAAGAAGGTTAGCCAACCGACGAAGTTATTATATAACCATAGTGCACATAAGGTGCCGATTATGCCGTTAAAAATCGACAAGTACTTGCTTGGTAAGCCAGTAATGTTTGCAAAACCAAGGCCTGAAGCATATAGCGCGTTATCGTTGGTGGTCCAAATATTTAAGCCTAAGATGATAATTGCTGGGATCAACAAGCCCTGTGCAATCATCACCTCTGAAATATCCGCTTGGCCAGTGGCGGCCGCGCCAGCTGCGCCAAAGATAAACATTAACGAGTTACCCACAAAGAAAGCAAACATGGTGACAAACACCGCGGTTTTTGGATTCTTACCAAAACGCACAAAGTCTGCAGTCAATGTACCGGCTGAAATGAACGAGCCAACAACCAAAACCAAAGCGGTATTAAAATCGATAGGGCTCTCAGGCTCAATTGCCATAAGGCCTTGCATACCGCCCATGGTATCGACCGCTTGAATAACTGAGAAGCCACCGAATAGTGCAATAGCTGGAACCGCAATGGCTGACAAAATCATAATGGCGCCAATGCCGAAGTAAACTGTGATGGTCATTAATAGACCCGAGATGATAATAAGCAGATTGGTGTCGATGCCTGTGGCTTTTTGAACGGGGATGGCAAACATAGCAACGCCAACACCGAACCAACCAACTTGAGTGCCGCCAAGAAGTAGCGAGGGTAACCAAGAACCTTTTAAACCGAAAGAGTAACGAGCGAGGAGGTGGGTTGAAAGGCCTGTTTGAGAACCAATATATCCAAGAAACGAAGTGTAAATACCGAGAATTAAATTACCAATGAGAACTGCGAGAACAAAATCATTAAAGGAGAGGCCAGTGCCGAGCGTTCCTCCTGTCCACATACTTGCTGAAAAAAAGGTCAGTCCCAACATTACCATTGTTAGGGATAAAACGCCTTTACGCGCCGAATTAGGTACCGGGATTAAACTATAATTATTATCGCTTGCCATTTATTGTCCTTGGATTAAATAAAGAAAATACACGGCTTACCTAAAATGAAAAAGCTACGCCAATACTGGGCTACAGCAGTTGCACATCAGGCAAACGGCGCGTAGTTTAGTGATTATTGACGCAGAGTCAAGCAAATATAGAAGCGAATCTAATAAATAAAAACAAAGGTAATCAAGCCGTAGACATAAAGCTAATGCTTAGTTGTAGCGCGATGTAAAATGAGGCGGATAACAATGCAAAATGTTAATGGCTGGCCGCTTTGAGTGGCGGCATTAACTTATGTTGAAGTTTGTATCAATAGCTTAAACGTAAACATTAGGCCGATATAAATTCATTTATCGAGCGTAAATTAATCATCCCTCTAGTGTTAACGAAGCAAGAGATATTAGACTAAATGATAAAAGCTAAGCGTCCTCAGACTGAACGCTTAGCTTATTATGTTAACCCGCTAGATAGGTAGAGAAGGTGAATTGAGTTATGGAGCTGATTCAATTTTGGGTTTAGGTTTAAATAACGCCAACAATGGAATTAAACATAAGTAGGAGACCAGTAAAAAACCGAACGTATATACGAACGCCGTTAATGTTGATTGCTGCTGTAGTATATTTTGCAGCTGGGCTATAAATGACGGATCAGTGATCGTGGTACCTTGCATCTGCGCCGCGTTCTGTAAAACCGGATTAGCTGGTGAAAGGGCGCCACCTAGCTGGTTCCACTCTTGTTGCTGGATCCGCGAGAAATAGGTATTCACAATAGAGATGCCGAAAGAGCCACCAATTGTTCGGCACAAATTAAACACCACTGCACCACTAATCGTGTCTTTCGGTGATAGGGTTGCATAGGCCAGCTGACTTAACGGTGCAAAAACCAATCCCATACCCGCGCCTTGTATAATACTCGGCAGTAAAATCCAGTAGATGTCGATTTCAAGCGAATACTGAGTCATCAAATAGGTGCCAAGGGCATTAAGAGATAGGCCAACAGTAATAAGCAGCCTTGCATCGATTTTGTCCATATAGCGTGCCATTCCTAGCAAAACAATTGCAGAGGCTAGGCCCCTTGGTGCCATTGCAAAACCTGTTGTTTCAACCGGATAATTCAATAGCTGTTCTAGCATCATAGGTTGCAGCTGAGTAATGCCAAACATCCCCATTGAGAAACCCGCCATGACAAGGCACGACATAGCAAGGTTACGATCGCGTAATAACCACACTGGCGCGATATCACTCTTAGTAATAAAAGAGCGCGCGACAAAGAAAATAATCGCAATCACGCTAATAATGGTGGCAAACAAGATGGTATTAGATTCAAACCAGGATTCTTGATTACCTCGGTCGAGCACCATCTGCAACAAACCAATACCAATGGTCATCGCGATGACGATTGGCCAATCAATTTTAGGTTTACCTTTGCCACCGAGCTTAACAAATAAGTAAATCAGCGTAAGGCAGATTGCACCAACGGGGAGGTTCACATAAAAAATCCAGCGCCAATTCATATTCTCGGTGATGATCCCACCCAGTGTCGGCCCTAAAATAGGCCCTAGTAATATCCCGACACTAAACAGTGCCATGGCTTTACCACGTTGGCTTGCGGGATAGATCTGCACCATTATTGACTGAGACAGTGGGATAACTGAAGCCCCAAATGCTCCTTGCATCACCCTAAAGGTGACCATTTCAGCAATGCTATCAGCTTGTCCACAAAGTGCAGAGCTGATCATAAATCCACTCACTGAAACCAACAGTAGATTACGCACACCAAATTTAAGCGCGAGGAAACTGGCTAGCGGAATAAATATCGCTTCAGCCATAGAATAAGAAGTCAGTACCCAGGTGATTTGATCAGACGTGACCCCCAATGCCCCCATCATATGTGGTAAGGCAACATTGGCGATGGTCATATCAAGCAATACCATGATGGCTGATAGCATTACCGCTAACGTGACGAGTTTGCGGCTTCTTTCACTCAATACCTGATTGTCATCAGTGTTCGGCATTGTCTCTGAATTATCGCTCATGTTACTGCTCTTGATGCTTTGGTTGGCTATTAACCGTATCAATGGTTACGTTAGCACTTGCACCCACACGTAGTGGAAAGTCAGGATGCTCACTTTCGTTAGAGAGGCGAATTAACACAGGGAAACGTTGTGGGACTTTAACCCAGTTTCCCGTGGCATTTTCAGGTGGCAACAGCGTAAAGGAAGCGCCACTGGCGGGGGAAATGGCTTCAATGGTGCCGTGATAATCCACCTTAGGGTAAAGGTCTAGGGTTATTGTTGCACTCTGGCCTGCGCTCAGTCGTTCAAGTTGGGTTTCTTTAAAATTAGCTTGAACCCAATACGTGTTATCAACAACCAAAGGCACAAGCGCTTGTCCGGGGGATACAACGCTACCGGCGTGGGCACTTAACTTGCCTAAATGGCCATCTTTAGGCGCGAAAATGTTGGTGTATGAAAGCGATAAACTTGCCTGACTCAGTGCTGCAGCCGCTTTTTTCACTTCTGGCGCAGCATTACCGTGTGCACCTTGAGATTTGATAAGTTGAGCCATGGTTGCCCGCGCGGCGATGACACTCTGTTCAGCTGCCGAAAGCTTGGCACGCGAGTCGTCAAGTTGCTGAGCAGGCAACAACTCTTTATCGACTAAATCTTTAATACGTTTATAGGTTACCTGAGCATCAGATAATTGAGCCACTGCACTTTTAACATTGGCACTCGCAGCCAGTATGGCGTCATCGGTGGCGGCATTATTTTGCAGCGCCATCTCATAGGCTGCGCGAGCTTCATCTAGTTTGGCTTGAAAAGGGGCAGGGTCTATCTGCACCAGTAAGTCACCTTGACTAATCTTTTGATAATCCGATGCATTAACACTGACGACTTTGCCACTGACTTGGGGAGCGATGTAGATAATATTGGCATGTACATAGGAATCATCAGTGCTCGGATAGTTTTTTTGATGTTGAATATAAAAATAACTCAGAGTAATAAGTACTGCGAGCACTACGGCTGCAAGAATAAGATTACGTACTAGATGGGATGGTGCTTGTGTTGAATTTTCGCTCATAATGTTAACCAGTCCGGTTATTCGACAGTCGTCGAGAAGGGGGTGAAGACTCATAACGCTTCAAGGCGTTCATTCGTCTCAACAAATACTAGTCCTAGTTTGTTTCAGTAACAATGTAAGTCGTTAAAAAAATTTAGAAAGTCCCCATCAACATTTAATGATAGGGATGTCTTTCCAGCGGGTGGTATATTGGGGGGTAAGCATCTCTCTGCGCATGCCCCATTTCTGTGATATGCCTTGAGCGGCCAGAAACAGTGCGTCAGTGCCATATTTAGCATTAATGCTATCTAATACCTGCATTCTATTAGGGTTTCTGCTGCTTTCGAACAAGTCCTGCTGCAGGTTGGCCTCACTACACAGATTAATTAGTCCTACGCCGATTTTGTAATAACGAATAGAGGAGTTGAATCTGACGATAGCCGCGCGTGTTGCAGCTTCTATCAATTCACACGTGTCATTCGTTGGATAAGCAAAATGATGCACAAACTTAAAACCGCTAGGCTGCTCATCAAAAGGGGAATTAGAAGCGAAAATTAACATGCTTTGACAGAGTGAGCCTTGAGCCCTGGCTTTGGCCGCGGCGGTTGATGCATGCTTGCTTAACGCCTGACACAATGATGTTATGTCGGTTATTCGGTTACCAACACTGCGGGTAGAAAAGATCTGTTGCTTGTCAGCTCGTGCTTCATCCCATGTTTTGCACACTTCGCCGTTCAACTCACGGACGGTACGCTCAAGCTCGATACTAAATTGCTTGCTTGCGATACCGGCTTTCATCTGTGACAAGGCAAAAGCACTGTGAATATTCATCATCGCAAGTCTGTTAGATATACGTCTGCCAACCCCCCATACATCGTCGGTCTTCATGGTTTTTAAAATGGCAATGCGCTGTTCATCACAGGTAATGGCGCAAACACCTTTATAGCCGGGTATTTTCTTAGCTGCGTGATTGGCGACCTTAGCCAGAGTGAGCGTCGAGCCAATCCCCACACAGACAGGAAGCCGTGTTTCTTTCCAAACGGCGCGCCTTATCTTCATCGCATGCTCAGTTAAACAAGGGATAGCGGGGTAACAGTGCTTAAACGATAAAAACGACTCATCGATACTGTAGATATGCTGCTCAGGTGCAAAACGGCCAATCACCTCCATCATGGCAGCAGATAATGAGCCATAAAGCTCATAATTTGAAGATAGCGCGATAACACCTTTTTGCTCACACAGTTTTTGCGCTTCAAAGTAAGGGCCGAACTTATTGACCCCAGCCTCTTTGGCCAATCTGTTAGCCGCAACAATCATCCCATCGTTATTACTTAGCACAACGATAGGGCGGTTACGCCAGTCCGGCCTAAACACCTGCTCTGCGCTGCAATAAAATGAGTTAGCATCCACAAGTGCGTACATGGTTAGTCGTTCTCTAGTATTGGGCTTTTACGATGGCAGCGAATGGAGCGGATCACCACGCCCTCAACACTAAAAGTGTCGTGCTCGAGGATAGGCGTGCTCATGTGAGATTCATTAGCAGATAGCAGTAATCGGTTCACCTTATCGATAATCTTGCATACGAAAGAACCGTTGAAGTTCGCCACGATAACATCTTGATTTCGCACATCAACATGCCTATCGACTATTAAAATGTCGCCATCGAATATGCCGACCCCCTCCATAGAATCACCACTGGCATGGCCAATAAATGTTGAGCTCGGATGCTCAATCAGCAATTCATCAAGACTTAGCGGCAGTTGCTTGTAATCAGTGGCAGGGGATTCAAAACCTGTTATGCCCGCACTGGCTGAAATTGGAATTATGTTCATGCTAAAAGATAGTTAACTGTATATTTATACAGTATAGTGACTTTGTGTGATTTTGCGCAATAAGGATGACAATTTTCTGTGAGCAGCCTGCAGTTTAAAACAGCCACGCATAATAGTTGTTTAACGGCTTCTTCTTTAAATTCTGGGTATATCGTTATCCACCCATAACATATCTCCTATGCAAAAAGCTTAGGTGAAATTTTTCATAAGACTCGGGGCTGTCTAAGTCAAATAGCCTAAATATTAGTGATTGAAAACTGTTTTATGCTTAATTTAGTGTACAACGACTTGAATATGGTTTTGAGAGCAGGGCCTGTTAAATATCCCCGATTATTTTGTTGATCCTAGAAAATGAAATAATTATGAATCCCCATGTTGCTTGCTGGCTAAGAGGCGAGAGGATTTTAAGTATACCGATGTAAGCTTTTAAAAAGTTGCAACCTAAAAATGCAATCAACCATTAATGGGGTTAGGTGTAATTGTTTATGTTTCATTATCTGATTTTGCTTGTTGGTTTGTTAAGTTTAGCTTTGCTCTATGTAAGATGAATCTACTTTAGGTAAGTAGTTAGAGGCAAGTCTCCCCTTATTGAGCCTCTTGCATCACTCTTTTTCAGTTGTTGTTTTTAATTGATAAAACTATATTTAAAAGCACGTAACGCATTGTGGTGAAAGTAATTGATCCCATAATTCATTTATTTAAACCCCTTTATTTGCTAGGTAAAAGCATTCGTTTTTACTTGAAATGATTTTAAAAAGAACCTGAAAAATTGATATGCCAACCACGCGCAATCAGCAACAATCTGTCGCTATAAAAAGTAAATAAAATGTAATCATGGCTCTCATACAAAACGTCCATTACTCGAAATGCTAGCTAAAAAAATCTGCCTCCCCCTTTCCGTGATCAAGTAGTTGTCAGATATGCTTAAAACTAGATCTATATCAAAGTTGCTACATGCCCACTGCAAAACCCGAACATATGATTGACGCAGATCAATACTATTGTTTTTGAGGAGGCTAGATTAGCACTAAGTTAGTTACAAATAACTTGTTTTAAATAACGGTTAAGCAACGTTTTTGATTGGTTATTTGAGCAAATTTATTAGTAATAAAGGTCAATGGCACCAAATATGTAACCGCTACTGCTGGATTAACTATTTTTGAGGTTCAAATTTATGAAAACAACACTGGCTTTAACACTGATTCTTTCACTATTTACAGCAAGCACAGTACAAGCTGCAACAGCTTTACCTCATGAGGTCCAGATAAAAAAGCACCCTGAAGCATTAGAGATCGTTGAAGCGAGAGAGATGAAGTTTCTCATCGACCCTGCTAAGGCGGGGCTGACCCCTCAAGAAGGCTTACAAACGATTTGGAATAAAGTTAAAGCATTTGCAAAAAAGGAAAACATTCAGCTTGAAGAGAAAACCTTTGATGCCGATGGACTGACTTTTTCAACCAAAGTGTATTACGACACGCCAAAAGGGGATCTAACCAAGCTTGGATATGTTGTCAGAATCACGACAAAATATTTAGAAGGAAAGCCCTCTTCGTCTGCGTTAACAGTTAAGTTTATCGATAGAGAAAAGCCTGAACTCGTATTTACCGCTATGGAAGATGAAGAGGATGCATCTGTTGAAGAGAATGTAGGTCCTGCTGCTAATCACTTACTCGATACCTACTTAGAAAAATCAGTAAAAGTAGAAGTTGAACTTACCAATTTACCAAAAACGCTAGCTGACTTTGCTCAATATGTTCCACAACTAGAAACCCTAGGTCTTGACCCAAGCATTCCCCTTGAAGGTGTTGGTGCATACAGTGTCAGGATGAAGCCTGGGTTCATGATCCTTCCTGGTTTGCCTTTTCCTGCGGGGATCTCCATGGAAGCATGGCTACCCATTGAGGGGGGAGAGCACGCATTTGTCTATGATTTCTCATTTGGCTACCCGACTGGGGATTACTACGACATGGCTGAAACTCATATTACAGCTGAAAAATTCATGCAAAAAATGTACGCGCAGATGGATAGCGAAATTGGTTTACCAAAAAATTCAGTTTGGCGCGGCTCAAAAACGACCTACTTGCGCAAAGGCGGATTGAAGCTTGAAAAGTTTACACAGCTTAAAGATGTAGATTTAAGGTCCTACAAAGAGCCAGCTAAGAATCCGGATGGGACAGTGGCATTTAATGACGACCCATCATAATTGCACCAGAAGTATGTAAACAAAACTCTACAATAAAACACCTTTTTTTTAAATAACTTAGGATAAAGATAATGAAGAGAATACTGTCTTACACATTAGTTGCAGCGGCTGTTTGTTTAACAACAACAGCAATGGCTAGCGTCGCTCCCCATGTTTCAGTACTCCAAGGAGAGAAAAATTTTCTCTCTGGATATAGTGCTCATAACATCGATGGCACCGTCAATGTCGTCGTCGAGATCCCTGCTGGCCAAACTGCAAAATATGAAGTAAATAAGAAAACTGGCATGTTAGAGCTGGAGCAGAAAAACGGTAAACCGCGTTATGTAAAATATCTTGGATACCCTGGCAACTACGGTATGATCCCGAGAACTATTTTACCAAAAGATCAAGGTGGTGACGGTGACCCAATGGATGTTTTAGTCTTGGGTCCAGCAGTGCCAATTGGCTCAGTAATTAAAGCACGCCCAATTGCCGTCTTAGATCTAGTGGACGGTGGCGAAAATGATTATAAAATTCTGATGGTTCAAGATGGTAGTCCACTTTCTGTATGTAGTGATGTTGCATGTCTAGATGATAAGTTTCCAGGCATTACCACTATTATCAAAACTTGGTTTACTTCTTATAAAGGCCGCGATGAGAAAGGTAACTTTAAGCTTGAAGCGCGTGGATTTAAAGATAAAAACACAGCGATTCAACTTATCGGTGACTCAATCTTAGCTTACGAAGAGGGCCAAATTAGTGATCAAGATAAAATCGCGCTGCAAAAAAATGGTAACCCAAAGTTACATTTCTGGCCTGGTTCTAAAAATAATGGCTACAAATTTGCGGGGCAAACAGCCCAAGGCGACAGTGAGTTAGATAAACTATACGGTACATTAACGCTACCTTCTTATATTAAATATTATGAAGTTGATCAAGCCGACGACATTATGCTTAACCCGTACTTACAGGTTGCGACTATAGACCAACCAGCAGTGATCGATCCTGAAGTTGGCGTCTATAACTATATAGTAAACGCAGATGGTAATGTTGCGATTGTCCAAGAAGCGACGCACCCGATGGGGCGTATCTACAAAAATGGCTATATCAGACCTGAAGATGGTAGAAAGAAAAAAGTTAAAGTTAAAGGCGGCAAGAAGAAATATCCAAAAGAGAAATTTGGTCACACATCTGGTGTAGCGGGTGGTGTTGCTCGTCTAGGCGGCGAAATTTTATTTGAAGATGGTACTTGGGTGATTAACAACAAGTCAGGCCGCTACTCTAAAAATAACGTCGATCGTACTCCTGAGCAGCTAGCTAATGTAGCTAAACTAATCAAAGCAACCGTTAACCCGTCAGGCAAGCCATGGGGAGAAGTGCAATACCGCTTAGCCTATGGTAACGAAGCAACTCAAAATAAATACGAAGGCAGCAGTCAAATAAAATATCTTGACGAGAAGAAAAAGAAAAAACCTTACATTTTAGGAGAATAGGCTTATTTAAGTAGCCAGTAAGTAATAAACCCTCGCTTCAACTGATAAGCGGGGGTTTATAATATTATATAAGGCATTTTTTTAGTTTCAGGATTCGCATAATAAACATTTAGAGAGTGAAAAGCGGCCTTCATAATGTCTTCAGGACCATATTCTAATAGATAAATAGTAGGCCCCCAAGCCTCTCCACCAGTCTCAACCCACTTTCTAATTAGTTTAGCGGCATAAATCAATTTGTCAGGTGTACGATCATCGATGTGTTTACTGTATCGTCCAGATTTATTGTTAACTAGCCAACGCTCTCCATTTTTATCGTAGACGATCTCACCACAAAATCTGGCTTTTTGCCCTGCAGTCGCCGAAACGTGTCCATATTTCTCTGTATACCCCGTTAATTTTGTATATCCATCTTCTGGTCGAACAAATTTACCGGAATATTGACGACCCCTTGGGTGTGGCACAGGCTGAATAATGACAAGCTTGCCTTGTTCATCTATGCACCAATCATAGGCAGATTTCGTAGCATCAATCACTGCCGACCACTGCTCATTCGCGACCTGAAGATAGGGGTTGAGCATGATGTTGTCATGGGGATCAACTTCATAATATTTTACGTGGGAAGCGCTAACAGGCATACCATATAGTCTATCAAGATCAGCGGTATCATTTGCATTTACCGCAAAATTCATCCCACCAAATACCACCATAAAAGAGGCAACGGTTGACTGCATCGCCAGACTAGACTTATTACTCATAGGGAACATTCCTTTTGTTCTTTATTTATCACATACCTTAGCCCTTAAAGGAGAGGTTAGGAATGTTAATAGACTTATATTAGCGCAGAACAGAGCCAATCAGCTTGATCTATAACAGCAAGTAAGCGAAGAGAGAATCGCGTTCACTAATGGCACATTGTTAATGGATGCTTTTGGACCTCTGATTAGGTGGCTAAATTGACCGTAACAATACAGATGAAATTAGCTGGGTTATAGGGAAATTAGGCGTGTGGGAAAGATATGAGCTTCTAAGAAGCTGATGGGTTAACTGCCGCCATCACCATTTTCGGATTATAAACTGGTAACCCCATTATAACGAGTTAGCGAAAGTTAAAACGCCATTGCAATGTGAAAGTCTTGATCTTCTTTGTTTACGAGTAAAGCGGCTTTTTATTCAATTTTTAAACATTACAGGTACAAAAAAAGGCCGCATTAGCGACCTTTTTTGCATATCAGCTTACGTTATTAGCGCTTAATTAAAGAGCGACTACGTTGCTTGCTTGTGGACCTTTTGGGCCTTGCTCTACTTCGAAAGTCACTTTTTGACCTTCAGTAAGCGTTTTGAAACCTTCAGATGCGATAGCACGAAAATGTACGAATACGTCAGCGCCACCGTTGTCTTGAGCAAGGAAACCGAATCCCTTGTCTTCGTTAAACCATTTTACAGTACCAGTAGTTGAGTTAGACATATGATGCCCCTTATTTAGTTTTAAAAAGTTCAACATTAACACTATGTTAATTTATTGAATTATATCATGTTACGCTAAAATATAAGGCAAACGTCTAGCTACAAAACACGGTTTTGATAGTGGAAGCTTTACTTGTACTTGATGCTGCATTTAATAACTCTCTGAACAACTGAGCGATATAATAACCGCTGTGCGTTTTTTGTACAGCGCTTTTTTGATTTATTTTGCCTTTTTTAAGCAATACCTTTATTTAACAGTTATATGCATATTTTCGTTTTAGACTGCATTGCTCCATTGAACTTTAGCTTCATTGACTTTGGCTAGGGGAAGAGCTGTCAGGGTGAGAGAAATAGGCCTAAACCTATCTCTTGCAATATGACTTCGCCTTGAAACCTTACAAAAATGTATAGTTCAGGAAAACTTGCGGAAAGATGTCTTAAGTAAAGTAGCCTCATCGACAGGGAAGCACCTTGTCTGCATTAAAACAAATGAGGATTTAACCATGAACAATACATCAGTTTTTAAAACAACAACTATTTCGACTCTGCTTGGACTAGGCGCCATGATGGCCATTGGCTCTGCAAATGCAGGTGATGCACCTACATCTTTTAGTCAAGATCCAGTCTCTCTGCTTCAGGCCGTCGCATTGGCTGAAACCAACACGGGTGGCGTAACCGTTGAAGCCGATCGTGAAGTGAAAATGGGACAGGTTTTCTATGAAATTGAATTAATTGGTAAAAACGGAGAGAAAATTTATACCGCAATCAACACACAAACGGGTGATGTTATTTTAACAGACAATCGTGGTCAGAATGATGATCATGACGCTGATGATAAATTAGAAGATGCATTGTATTTATCTGGCTTGAACAGTGGTCAATATTTATCGTTTGCAGATGTTGTGAAGCAAGCAGAAATACAATTTAGCGGTAAAGCGTGGAGCGTTGAACTTGATGATGACCACGGTAATGTTTCTTATGAAATCAAGTTGATGACAGTCAATGGTAAACAAGTTGAAACTGAAGTGAATGCATTGACAACAGCAGTGACCAAATAATTCTCTCGTTGAACACTTGAGCCAAACACTTGAGCCAAACAATGAATAGTTAAAAAAGGGGTGATCTTTGATGACCCCAAGGAGATCTAATGACTGAATCAACTGAATCAACTGAATCAACTGAATCAACTGAATCAACTGAATCAAAAAATACCAACCAAGAAGCTGAGCCTTGCTCGAAAAAGTCGACGTCTTGGTTAAACAGTGTCAAATGCTGTATTAATAAAGTGAAACTGTGGCTTAACAAATCGAAACAATGGTCGTCAAACATACCATCAGGGCTTAAAAGCCTTCGTGAAAATGGACCAAAAGCACTTATTGGTTTAGCCTCTTTCTCTCTGTTTTTCATACTAGGATTGGTTACGCTGGGCGCGAGCTTATTAGCTGGTATCGCAGCGGTGATTATGATGAAATGGCAACAGCATAAAGCGGAAACGGTGCCAACTAATGTGGCTGAACCAACGCCAACTGAACAACAAAATGTCCCTATCGTTGCGGCTTAAGCGACAACGACGTTACCTTATGATCTGAGAGAGAACCGCCATGCGAGTGTTACTGGTTGAAGACGATGTGAGTCTGAGCAGTTTTGTTGAAAAAGGGCTACGTGAAGCTGGGCATCAAGTAGAGGTGACAGAAAACGGCAAATATGCGTTGACCCTATGCATGACGGAACACTTTGATGTGGCGATCGTCGATCGCATGTTGCCGGGCTTAGACGGATTGTCTTTGGTTAAGGCCCTTCGAGCTGCGCAAGTGGGAACGCCTATCTTATTTTTGACCTCCTTAGGCGGGGTGGATGACCGTGTGCAAGGGTTGGAAGCGGGAGGTGATGATTATCTAACTAAGCCATTTGCATTCTCTGAACTGCTTGCCCGTGTTAGCGCTCTTTCTCGCCGATCCGCGCTGACATCGACTGAAACTAAACCTGAACTGACTTTTGGCGATCTGGTATTAAATCTGTTTGAACATACCGCGACACGTCAAGGTAAGTTATTGGATTTGCAGCCTAAAGAATTTCGTATTCTAGAGTTGTTTTTACGTCATCCAGGCCGCGTGATCACCCGTACTATGCTGCTTGAGCATGTATGGGATATTCATTTTGATCCTCAAACCAGCGTTGTCGAAACTCACATTAGTCGTCTTAGGAATAAAATAGAGAAGCCTTATGGCGATACTTTGATCCAAACCGTGCGAGGCGCTGGTTACAAGTTAGAACATCGACATCACCAGGAGGCCAAATGAAACGCAGGCTGCTTGATATGTTGCGAAATAAAATGTCACTTCAGCAACTGATTAATCGCCTTCCACTGTGGATGAAAAGCTCTGCAACCCAGCAAGGTGTGATGTTTGCTCTAGTGTCGCTGTTTAGTCTTGTGCTTATGGCCAGCGTAACCATTCTCTATGTTGACTATGAACTGGGTCAGCAGAACAGTGAACTCGTCAAAGAATCCAAGCTGCGGGCCAATGGTTATAAACACGATATCGACGACGATCCGATTGAAGATGACGACATTATCGCAGTGCTTACCAGCGGCTTTATTCTTGCTGGCGTTTTAGTCTCACTCTTTACCATTGCCATTGTTGTCGCGATGAGCCGTTTGAGTCAGCAACGAATATCTCGTATTGAGCAGGTGTTAAACGCAGCGGCAGACGGTGACTTGTCGGCACGAACGGGCGAGAAAAACACCTACAATGATCTGGCTAGAATATCGGTATCTGTGGATGAAATGCTTTCTCGTTTAGAAGGTTCTGTGGCGGCGATGAGTGATATTTCGTCCAATATTGCCCACGAACTGAAAACACCGATCACGCGTTTAAGACACAATTTACTGACTTTACGTGATGAGGCTGATGCATCACAGATCGCGCACAGTCAGAGCTTTATCAATGAGCTAGACCATGCCTTGGCTGATTCTCAACGTCTTGCTTCTATTTTTGATGCCTTGTTACGCATTACTCAAATTGAGTCAGGCGCAAGGCGAAGTCGCTTCACAACAACGGATTTAACCCTGATTGTCGATACCGTCGCCGAAATTTATGTCGATGTTGCCGAAGATGCTGGAATGCAGTTGCAGGTGCACAAAGCGCAATCGCCCTTGTTGATCCAAGGCGATCGGGAGCTGCTGATCCAGCAAATTGCCAACTTGATAGAAAATGCGCTGCGATACTGCTCTGCCGGCAGTGTGATAAAGCTCAGCTGCGGTGCGGATGATAAAGCCTCACTGGTTTGGCTCAAGGTTGAAGATAATGGGCTTGGTATTGCGGAGGCTGAACGAGAGCGTGTTTTTGAGCGTTTATATCGTGTCGATAAAAGCCGTACCGATGGAGGCTTGGGGCTGGGTCTCTCATTGGCAAAAGCCATTGCGGGTCTACATCACGGCAGTATTACCTTACACGATTGTAAGCCCGGTCTGGGTGTGATGATCACGATGCCAAGAGAAGATGGCTAATTTTTAATGCCAAATGCCAAATGCCAAATGCCAAATGCTTAGTGCCAAATGCTTATTGCCTTCTAATGCCTAATACCTAGTGAACGTTAATCTACCTCGATTAACGGTGACGGAGAATTAGAGAGCATTTACCAAAGCCACGCAATGACACAGCCTTAATGTGTAGAAAAAAATCTCGAACCTATGTTCGGGATTTTTTATTGCTTGTGCGTGTTGAGTAGGAAATCTTGTTCGCTCTTAGTGGAAAATAAAATGCGAAATCTATGATATAATTTAAGATTGAACAGGTATTCAGACTTTATGAATATGTATAAGCCTTATCAGATTAGCAAATCCAATAAAATTAACGTTAAGCTATTGATATGTAGCGATTACCTCTTAACAAAGAACTCTTGATAAAGGATTCTTGTTGAAAAATCATTTTGAGTTGTGACTCATTTTTTAAAACCATTGCCGGATAGTAAATATTATGACAAAAAGGAACCTGCTAAGCATTTTCTTATCTTTAATTGTAGCGGTAAGTATTGTTAATTTGTTCTTGAATGTTAATAAAGGCAAGTTGAATAGTAAGTTTTTAACTAACATCCTTTTTATTAGTGATGCCATATACCGTTTCAATGTAAACAGCCTTAACAGTGACTATATTTCTGTAGCCGCCGGTGATTTAACTCAAGGTGTTATAGTAAAAAATGCTAAAGATAAAAAAATTCGAGATTTATCTAAGCATATAGATAACCTATTTAATGCCTTAAAAAGAAACCCCATCATATCTAGCAACCTATGGACGGTAGCGAATGTATATCCAGAATATGTCATTCCAAAGCCGTTTAGAGAGGAGTATCTGCACCTTTTTGATAAGGAGTTTGGTGAGACAAACTACCTAGAACGTATTTTGAAATTAGAAAATATTGAAAAAACGTTAAAGGGAAGTGGTTTAACTGTATTTGAAACGGTAAGGGTGTTTGGACCTTACGTAGAAGATGGAACCAATGAAGAATTATTTTCAATTTATTACCCACTGTATTTAGAAGGCGATGTTTTTTCTGTGTTAGTAATTGATATTAAAGCTGATTTTCTAAGCGACTTTATATCAGACTTCAATGATGAAGAATTCACTTGGTTTGAGATGTCAGATAAAGACAGTAATAACATAAGCGCGGTTGTTTACGAATCCTTAGCGCTTAAAACTGAAAACAAAAAAGTAGGCCTAACCATAAAAACGCCACTACTTTATAGCAGTGCTGCAATATTGGTATTAACGCTAATAATACACAGCTGTTTTTTAATCGCTGCATACATTAGACGGTTTTATATCGAAAGCAGCATAGATAGCTTGTCTGGTTTCTATCGTAAAGATAGGTTTATGAATAAAGATATGTCAGTTAACTCTATGTGTCTAATTGATATAGACCACTTTAAGAAAATCAATGATGTTTATGGGCACGCTGTCGGTGACATTGTGATTTCAGAAGTGGCAAGTAGAATAAAATCCTCAATGCGCTCCACAGATCTCGCTATCCGATGGGGCGGGGAAGAGTTTGTTGTTATTTTTAATGGTGAACTTTCTTTCGAACAGTTTAATAAAAAAGCAGATGAATTGTTGCGCGTAATAAATAGTGAAAACATAAATGACATAGGCGTTACTATATCAATAGGTGCTATTTATTCTGAATCCAAAATGAAATTGCAAGAAGCGTTTGAATCATCTGACAAAGCGCTTTATGAGTCAAAGAACTCTGGACGAAATAAAGTCACCATTTATCGTCATAGTTGAGTGCATATACAATCTAATGATTGCCATTGTATTTAACATGCATGATGTCGGCGATGAACCTCCTGCCCAAAGGCTGTGAAGCCAATCTTGTTCGAGTGTTACCTTCAGTAAGTTAAAAGTTGTTAGGCTAATACAACTAAAGCTACAACCTAAACTAGAACCAAAGCTACAACTAAATGAACAACTACAGCCCAGAACAATTAGGGGGCTTAGTTGTTCATTATGCTGCTTGGCTGTTGCCAAGTAATGCCTTTAGCCCGTTTACCTGCTTCAATTTGACTCAACTTACTTCATATCAGTTATAAACTTCATTTCATATTTTTTGCCAATGCTGGGTTAGAAATAATCAGCTTGTATTCATACCATTTCCAAGACATTACTTGTGCAAATAATAAAAGCGATGCTCTAGATTGGTCGTCCCAGACGTTGCTATACACTGAAATACATTCTGCTAATTGTTGCCATGTACTGGCATTCATCAATAACGAGCGACCCAAGCCGTAAATGGCTTAGAGAACAGGTAATTAAGTGTGCGCAAAAGTTCAGTTAAAACTGATTTTTTAGAGCGAGTTTATAGACTGATTTTATCTCATTTTTCCCGTAAAGAAATAAATACGAGTAGTCCGCAGCAGCTATTTTGACTAACGTTAATAAAGAAAACAGTTTTTAGCTCTACGGATCAAGCTTGGCCGGAAATTTAATATTGCGACCCTGACAAAATAGAATAATGAGAATAGCCTCTAGGAATAAAAGGATAGTCACTTAATTTAACATAATGAAAACATTATTAGCCGAAGATGGCTTTAAGACCTTCCCGGTAAAGCTCTTTGCTTACAGCTTGATTGTTGTAACTTGTTAATGTTAAGTTTGGTGATTGTTATTTTCTTTGCGGTGTTAACTGTTATTTGACAGGTTAACTTAGGGATCTATTTTATGTTTATTCACGAATGTAAACGTGTGGATGAAAGTCTTTCGATTAAATTTTCTAATAATAAAGAATCACACTTCAGTTTATTTTGGTTGAGAGATCACAGTACCGATGCCTCTAGCCTTAACCCCGGTACATTACAACGAGATGTTGACACCTTTTCCTTACCAGCAGTCCCTGAGCTAAAAGAATTCCAAGTGATTAATAACGGCGCTCAACTGTGCATTCAGTGGTTGGATGCCGATGTAGTGAGCGAGTTTGATGCTGACTTTCTGTTTAATATGGCATTTACGCCAGTCAATGAGCCGGCATATCAATTGTGGGCTTACGAGCTACAAAACCAAGTCCCAGATTTTGATTTTGAACAGGTGACGGCTAACGATGCTGCTTTTTTACCTGTGTTAGAAAGTATGGAACGATATGGTTTAGTCACATTTTCGGGCATGCCAACGGACATGGAAGCCACTAAAAAGTTGCTCAATCAAGTAGGGTATATTCGAGATACCGTATTCGGTAGTTTATGGGACTTTTCTAATAATGGCGCTCATAGTGACAGTGCCTACACCAGTGTTGGCATAGGCCTACATACCGATAGTACCTATACACTTGATCCTCCTGGATTGCAGTTACTGCATTGTTTGGCCTTTGACGGCGAAGGTGCTTTTAATCAATTTGCCGATGGCTTTAAGGTTGCTCAAACCATTAAAAATGAAGATCCAGCCGCTTATGAGACGCTAAAAAGAATTAAGGTACCAGCGCATTATATTGAGCCCGGCATTCAATTGAGAGGTCAGCATGAGGTTGTGCGCGAAGATATCAATGGCCAGTTTGAACAAATTTGTTTTAATAACTTTGATCGCAGCCCCTTTATGCTAAGTGCTAGTGAGCAAAAGGCTTTTTATCATGCTTATGGTCTGTTTCAGCGTTTAATTAACGACCCTAAGTTTCAGGTGAGCTTTCAATTACAACCTGGCCGTGCGGTATGGTTTGATAATTGGCGTGTACTTCATGCGCGCACAGCCTTTAGCGGTTTTCGTCATCTTGCTGGCGGTTACACTAATCGAGAAGACTACATCAGCAAGAAGTTAACCTTAAAAGGGAAAACACCATGGCAGGAGTAATCGATTTACGCAGTGATACCGTCACGCAGCCTTGCCTGAACATGCGCGCGTTAATGGCATCAGCCGAAACGGGAGATGATGTTTACGGTGAAGATCCTAGCGTTAAGCAACTTGAAGCATATGCTGCAGAGTTACTTAATAAACAAGCCGCGGTATTTTGTCCCTCTGGCACCCAAAGCAACTTAATGGGACTGCTGTCTCATTGTGGCCGCGGTGATGAGTACATTGTTGGTAGCGTCGCGCACACCTATCTTTACGAAGGTGGCGGCGCTGCGGTATTAGGTAGTATTCAGCCCCAGCCATTAACGCTACAACGCGATGCAACCATGGATTTATCCGAACTGGAAAAAGCCATTAAACCGAAAGACGTTCACTATGCCAGAACCAAGTTGATTTGCTTAGAAAACACTCATGGTGGTCTCGCTTTACCTCGCGGTTACACTCAAGACGTTAAGGCGATAGCAGAGCGCCATGGCTTAGCCATGCATTTAGATGGCGCAAGGTTGTTTAATGCTGTTGTTGACGGAAACACGAGCGCTGCAGCCTTAACCGCAGATTTTGACAGTGTTTCAATATGCTTATCAAAAGGCTTAGGGGCGCCTGTTGGCTCGCTACTTGTTGGCTCAAATGAGTTCATCGACGAAGCCAGACACTGGCGTAAAATGTTAGGCGGCGGTATGCGCCAAGCAGGAACTATTGCGGCTGCGGGCTTGTATGCCTTACAAAACAACATAAATCGTTTGAGCGAAGATCACCGACGAGCCAACGAATTAGCAAGGGCATTAGAACAAATTGACGGTGTAGGGATCCCTCTCGGCCAAGCCCATACAAACATGTTATATGTGAGCGTTAGCGAAGCAATGAGACAACGCCTTGCAAAGCGTGAAGCCAATAACAATATTTTGCTGCCTTCAGGGGAGCAGATGCGACTGGTTACCCATTTAAATATTAATGATGATGATCTAAAAGCCATTATTGAGTTATTTCAACAAGCGGCTTAACGCCAGGACATCTGATGACACAAAATATAGCTGCACATCCCCAAGACCACAGAGTCATGGGGTTTTGGCGCGTTTGGGCCCTTGCCGTAGGCTGCGCTATTGGTTCGGGGATCTTTATGATGCCGACATTATTGGCCCCTTATGGCATGTTAGGATTGAGTAGCTGGTTGGTTGCTGGCGCGGGTACTGTGCTGATTGCACTGACATTCGCAAGGCTAGCAACCAGAATACCTAAAACGGGTGGTTTATATATTTACGCTGACTCAGGTTTAGGCTCTATGGCCGGATTTATAGTCGGCTGGTGCTATTGGATCTCCTGTTTAACTGCCGTAGCAAGCGTCGCCATTGCATTTATCAGTTATTTATCCGCTTATGTGCCGATACTGGCAGAGCACAATGAAGCCGGGTTAGCTGCATGTTTAGGCTTAATTTGGCTTATTGTCGGTTTAAATATTCGCTCGATTAAGGGCAGTAGTACCTTTCAAGTCATCACGACCATTTTAAAGATCGTGCCCTTGTTAATACTCGCGCTATTGGGCTTAATCAATATGCAGCCGGAGATGCTACCTGAGTTCAATCCGACAGAGTTATCACCAATCGCAGCAATATCTGCTGCCACTATGTTGGTTATGTGGTCATTTTTAGGGATTGAATCTGCCACCGTTCCTGCGGGTAATGTGATTAAACCTGAAAAAACAATCCCAAGAGCCATCATTGCCTCAGTGCTGACTATCTTAGTCTTGTATATATTGGTGAGTTTAGCGGTGAACCTAACGGTGCCTACAAACGAACTTAAAAATTCAACCGCGCCCTTTAAGTTAGCAGCAGAACGGTTAATGGGTCCTGTTGGCGCGTTAGTCGTGACCCTTGGTGCATTATTGTCGACGCTAGGATCCTTAAATGCGAATACCTTAATGTGTGGACAGATGCCGATGGCCATTGCGAGCAATGGATTATTTCCAAAGCGATTTAAACGTTTGTCTAAAAATGGCACGCCAACATTCGGTTTACTCGTGTCGGGCGCTATTGTCTCGGTGTTATTGATAATGAATTACACCAAAGGCTTAATCGGCGCGTTCACTTTTTTAGTGATGATGGCGACGTTAGCGACCTTGATGGCTTACACCTTATGTGCCATTGCAGAGTTCTACTTTTTAAAACAGGATAAACCATCAGCAGCACGAAACCGCGCCATCATTCTTGGCATTGGCACCTTTGTATATAGTTTGTTTTGTATTTTGGGAGCAGGGCAGGAGATTGTCTTTTATTCTTTCTTTCTGATTTTATTAGGCTTGCCTATATACGCCTTACAAAGAAAACCAGAGGAAATAAAACCAAAGACGAGCATGAATGAAGAGTTGTTCACTGACTAGTTGCACCTAAGCGGTACTGACATCACCATTTGTTTATTACCGACCAATGTTATGTTCAAGGCGCTACATCTATTTTGTAGCGCCTTTTAGCAATCTGAACTCATAGCTTTTGAGATACAAAAAACAATCCAAGTATGGATGTAAATCTTGAGACTACACTTCATGGATGACCCGCTACCAGTCTTATTTAGAAGTATGCTATGTTGAAATTATTATATCTCGATGAAAAATAAGTTCATGCATTATGGATAGTCCATCAACGTTATTAGTCGTTCATAACCTTATAATTTCAAAAGCATTTTATGTGGACACTCTTGGTCTCAACATTGTAGAAGAGTATGAAGATAGTGTAAAGTTTAACTGTGGTTCCCATAACGTACTCATGTTTGAAGGTACGATGCAGGCAACCAATTATGAACACGGCTACCACGCAAACTCATCACTTGTTCTTACAGTGCATAACTTGGATGAGAAAATAAAAGAGTTAAAATCAAAGGGAGTTGTATTTATTCACGAGACTCCAAATGAAAATAGATGGGGCCGTTATGCAGCCTTTAAGGACCCTTCTGGCATCGTAAATGAGTTAATGGAGTTTTTTGCGAATCAAAACTGAAAGTAATCATTAACAAATACTCAGTAGGACGTTAATCACATAGGAAAGTGTTATGCATAAAAGTAGGTTGGCGGCTTTGGTGATAGACAGTAAGGTTGATGATATTGAAGAAGCGAATCTTTTTTGGGAGCAAGCGTTAGGTCTAGAATGCGTTCGTTCAAATGAAGACTGGTCTTCAAAGTATTCACACCTTAACGTGCCCGATGAACAACCACATATATTGATTCAAAAAACGACTCATGAAAGTCGAGTGCATCTTGATATTGAGACTGATGATATTGCAGCTGAAGTTACGCGCTTGAAAGCAATTGGTGCACGAGTCGTAGAGCGTTTTGAACGCTGGATTGTTATGCAAGCGCCAACAGGCCACCGCTTTTGTGTAGTGAATCCTCAAACAAAAGACTTTAACGATTCTGACAAGGTTAATGTCTGGGAATAGTTTCGCTAACAATCGCTCTCAATCCTCTTAAAAGAAATTCAGTCCTGGCTTGATGTAGAGCAATAGGACTGTGAATGGTTCAACTGCAAAGCATTACGTCGTTTACAGATAAAGCAATCCATACTTGTAAGAGAACCTAAGATAAGTGGAACGATAGTGTAGTGGCATACATAAATGGGTTAGGGCAGTATAAGGTTAGTTCCTTAATGCCAATTAATTGAGGAAAACAAATTACGTGGATTGGTAACTAAGGTACGCATCACTCGGTTCTAAACAGAGATTTATGACTCTCTTAATAAGGCTTTAGTGAAGCTCATTTGATGGCACTTAGAGGAAGATATTGATTAGGTTGTGTAACTGTCAGATGTTTCCTAGTGTGCGCCAATTGTTTGCATGGCTACTTTTAAAGTTTACCTAGATCAAGCCGTAGCCATTTCCGTAGTGTTAATGAATATACCAAATCCAAATATACAGGCTGTTAAGTGTTACAGACCTTAAATCAGTAGAACGAAACTTAGACGTTATGAAATTTAGTCGTTATGAAATTTAGTCGTTATGAAATTTAGTCGTTAAGAAACTAATGCCATACAAGGCACGCATAGAATGCCTACTAAAACGCTAATCCATTGCAGCGACGAGTTAACTAATAGAGTTGATGAAGGTTTTTAGTTCAGCTGACTAACTAATCGCAACAGCAATACGTTATGAGAATACTAGTTAACACAATAGATCCATAAACTAGCAGCTATCAGAATAAAATTATCAAGCTAGAAGCCATGAGCAGACAATTACTCATAGTTCATGTGATGCCGAATCCGATGTCGTGACTGAGATTCTCATTTTCGATGACAATTCCCAAAAAAATTCAGAAAAGGTATCTCTCCATAAACCCTATTTAACATAATATACATTGTGCGCATAGCTATGTAAGAGCGATTAAGATGGGGTTAGACCTGAATGTTTAGCTCAAATGAGCTTCTACAGTGATTCTATGCTGACACCTAAGGCAATACTTTACTATGTACGTTGGTGTTCTCTAGTTTCATACAAGCTGTATGCTTGCAGCCTGAGATTTACATCACTTGGTTTATGTATTGGGACTTTGCTGTTTTAAGCTACGGCTTTCTATTTCACTAGGCTAAAACAATACTTGAACTGAACTTGGTTAAGGCTTCAGGTTATCAAGCAGCATTCTCAAATGGCGTTAATATCCTAAGCTCTAAATACTAAATTAATACCTCATACTCAAAGGCTGATACTCAAAATCTCATATTCAAAAGCTGATACACAAACTCAATCACGCAGACTCAGTTAACAGCTAAGCAGATTATATTTGCACTTACTATGTGCCACGATGCATTTGATTTGGCACATAGCCTAAGCACTTAATCTAAGTGCATTGCACTGAACACTTAGCAATGAACACTTGAACACTTGAACAAAATGCAGCGTCTTAGTTCTATAGCTAGAAACCCAGAAAGCTCGCAGTAGATTGAAAATATAGTGAAATTAGCTATTTTTTATCGTGCGCTACGTGAATTCTGGTGAGCTGAGATAGGCAAAATGTTAAAGCAGCCACACAGCGCAGCGTATGATCTTAACTAAAACTGATTGACTATAACCAGCTAGATACCAATAACCAGTTTAGCTAAATCTTAGCCTTAGATTAAGTCCAGTTCTGAAACTGCGGTTCTAATAGTAGCTTTGTCTAGCACAGCTAGTTATCAGCACAGTACCAAACAAGCGTTAATCCCGCTAAGTCATATCTAGCTTAATCATAGCAATGTCATAACTCACAATGCCGTAAACTGGAGAGTCTTAATTGGAACCGTTTGTCTAATCCTAGTTAATCTTGGCCAAATCTAGCCAAATCTTGTTAAGGCTAATACTTAGTAGTTTCAGGGTTCAGATAAGGTTTGAGTAGACTTGGGATTAGCTGCAGTCTAACTCCAACTTAAGTTATTCAAACTCAACTAGCTCTAACTAAACTAACTCAAACTAAAGTAGTAAAAAATCGGTAATCAGAACGCCTGCGAACGCAGCCTCATGCCCAAAAACGAACATAGTACGGATAGCCCAACATTAATCATTACCTTTTACAGATAGAGTGACGTCATACTTGGCCAGCGATAGACAGTTAAGTAAAGAGCTAAAGCATTAAGCAGACAGATAAGAACTTTAAGGATATATAGAGATATAGCCCCAAAACCCCCTTTTAAGGCAAATGCCGATAATGTCACTTATCGGCATTAACCAGTCTCTGAAATCCCAGCAGCAATTTCGGTAGAAATCCAAGCTGAAACGCTAACTTAGCTTTTATCGTTAACAATTAGATTAGCCACAGAATTAGGCACAGGATTAGGAATATAACTAGGTACTGAGGTATAAGCTAGGTAAAAGCTAAGAAGCTCGAATGGTTAATGTCAGCTGACGTTGTAAGGCCTGTGTTTCTGGCGTGGACTCAGAGGCTATTTACATATAATCAGTTACTTACAACCAACATTAAACCATCGAGTTAGCTCGCTTCGAACACTGTTAGGCGGTTTATTATCGCGTACGCGCCCTACTTTATCACGGCTCGACTGGCTGATCTTAATCATATATCAGTGAATTATTTTGGCCAAATGAGCTCTGCCTCCCCCAAAACCTGTTATCTCCTTTTAAGATTTGAACCTGTGTTTTCGCCCCTTTATTCATAAAAGTTCACACAAGTTTATTTACACTACTATATTCGCACAAGTTTTCATTCACACAAGTTTTCAGACAGATCGCAGTCATCACAGCGCCCTACTCTCCTGGCTCTATTACTGCTAACTTCGCGCTTATCTTTTGATTCTTATCTCTGATGCTTAAGATCTAAAAGCCTCA
Source organism: Shewanella sp. 125m-7 (assembly GCF_052977045.1). Classification (NCBI taxonomy): domain Bacteria; kingdom Pseudomonadati; phylum Pseudomonadota; class Gammaproteobacteria; order Alteromonadales; family Shewanellaceae; genus Shewanella; species Shewanella sp. 125m-7. The sequence continues at coordinate 43,256 of NZ_JBRILQ010000008.1, read as the reverse complement.
CATGACAACCCAAATTTCGCCTATAAAAGTAGGCGTTATCTTCCCCCGCTTTCGAGATATAAACGGGATAAACAAAATTCTATTTCGAGGCTTACAACAGAGTCGATAACTCTGAGAGCTTGGAGTGTGAATCGCTTACTTAAACTAGGAGCAGCGTTCTGATAGTAAATGGACATTTATTGGTAGGATAGCGGCTGGATTATAGAACAAATAGGCTGGTCTACATGCCCTACTCGTCTGCGTTATTCTGCATACTCCGATTGCGACATTTACTACACCCGCAGCGATTACCACGATTGGCTTGCAAATAATCGATACCTTTTAAGCAGGAATTAAAGACCTTAAGGGATAGTTATCCCCTCATGGCGCTGGCTTATTTGAAATAGATGACGCTTCACAGCGTTATTTATTCTCTCAGGACTGTAGGTATATGCGGATTTTAGGCATAAAAAAACCGTACGCGTTAACGGGTACGGTTTCTAAAGTTTATTCATATTGTTTAGAACCAGTAAGCTTTTCAACTGAACTTATTCTTATTGACAGTATTTCATTCTTCCTTTTTAGCTCATTCACTTCTTTAAAGTCTTGTTCTATTATATTTAAACCTTGCTCAGTCCTGTCTAATTCAGAATTTAAGTGGTCAACAGATAGTTTCACAATTGCGATATCCTGCCTATTGGTTGCAATGTCTGATTTAACTGCCATTATCGAAGAGAAATAGCCAATAATGCCAGTCAAAATCATTCCAACGCCCATAATTAACCAATCATTCCACCCTCGAGCTTCAGTAGGGGCTAAGGGGGCAGTGTTTGACAATGGAATAACGTATTGTGATACAGCTTGTTGTGTAGGCTGTGCTATTGATGAACTTTGAGAAAAGTCAGCATAGGGCTGTGTTGTAGATGTTGAATATGCTTGAGTTGTTGACGTTGAGGATGGACTCATTTTACTAACCCCATCACCTCGGACTCTGAAATTCGACTAAAATACTTATCTAAAAGGCCTGAAATGGTTTGGTAATCCAGATCTTTATTGTGTATTGGATTGTTATTTATATCTCTAAGAATAGAAATACCCTTTTCAGATATACCATTAGTCAAAGCAGATGCAGAACTTATTTCAATAATATCGTTCATATTAAAGCCGTACATCTCACTGGGTTTGTTTTGTCTTAGGCTAAGTTCTTGTGAGCCATCTACTGCGGGAGTAAAAAAACGATTTCTAATAGTTCTATTTGCAGTGTTATCTTGAATGAAATATCTAGCAACCAATCCAAATCTAGATATTTTCTGTTTTTCTTGTATCACCTTGGTTAAACCAAGAATTTTTGATTTGAAGTCAGTTAACAAATCGGAGTTGCTCTTAATATCTGAAGTTCTCTGAACTATAAAATCAATACGTGACCTAGCAATATTACACGCATATTCTTTATTTTCAGAACGTAAAACCATTACCGGAACTTCTGTAGGAAGCTCTTGAGGGATTGGTATGATTTGTGGCATTCCGTCAAAAATATTCAGCATTTTTGAGTTGAGATCATTAAATTCAAGATCTGGCCTTGAAACGATATCGGATAAAAAAAATGCAAACTGTAGTGATATTGTTCTTGTTTTCACGTAAAACCCCATTATTTTGTGTTGCTAAATATGTTGCTAAATATGTTGCTAAATATGTTGCTAAATATGTTGCTAAATATGTTGCTAAATATGGCATTTAATTTTCCACACACTATAGATAATGAAGCTAATTAGCAAGGAAATCTGATGTTTATGTCAATTCTGACCCAAGTTCCCCTTCCTCACCTTCCCCGTTACATCGTCCCGTTCAACAAAATCTAACGGCTTTAGCCCTGTCACCTCTGACACGTGTACATCTAGCTCTTTGGCAACCATCTTGCGTCGTCCTTTAGCCTTTAACACGTTTGAGTCGCCCCGTTCTGGATAGGGTTGCGTTAACTCTTAACTCTTAACTACTAGCTGTTAACAAATAGCCATGGCAGTTTTTCGGATTCGGCTGGGTGCTGTGTCAGTGCAAAAATAGGTGATAGACCACGAGCGCGACCTTTGTGGAGGTGACATCCGCTGTTTGTTCGGTTACGACTGCTGAATTTCACAAGGTAACGCACTATGCGCCGCTTTTGGTGGGAGTTAAATACAGTGTCAAAGTGAATCTTTGCTAGAAGTGGAGTGCAAGCTTCTAACCTGGCCACAAATGTTCCCTACACTTGTTGGCATTCCAGCAATCCATGGCGGTCTGAGATTTAGCCATGCCTTAGCTCATACCTGAAAAAAAGGGATATATTTACGGCGTCTTGCTAAAGCACGAAAGCAAAGCTCCCCACTAGGCCGCCTTATTTTTAACCTCCATAGAAGCACCTACTCTTGCAAAGGTGCTTTATTCCTAAGCCGAAGTGTTAATTTGTACTTAGCTCTTGCTCTAGATAACTATTACTCAGAACTTACTCAATCCCCTGCAGATAATCTAACGGTTTGTTCTGGGCACTCTCGTGACGTTCTATCTGAGTGGTGTGCAGATATTGCGAGGTGGTGTCGATACTCTCGTGTCCGGCATCGGCTTGTACGTGTGATAACGGACGACCGTTAATATTAATGTCGTGAGTAATGCCGGTGTGACGAATATTGTGGATACTTAAGCCGCGCATTTGTAAGGCATCTTCAATAAAGCCATCAGTTTCGATGCTAATCGACGCTATTTCGATGATCTTATCGACTTCGTCTCGGATATGGCGTATTCCGAGGTTTGCATTTAAATTGCCGACTTCGCGCCCTCGCCCAGCGGCTTTTTGACGTACGATTAATGGATGTTGCTCAGTAGCAGAGGGATAATCTGCCAGCTTTAGGTAACGTCGATAATCCACTAAGGCAGCTAATAATGCTTTAGATATCGCCACGCTTCGACTCTTGCCACCTTTACTCTTAGGGATATGAAAACTCCAGATCCCAGAGTGACGGTTTTGTTTAAACTGGCTCATCACCGGTGAGTAACCCGCTCTTGCTGAGACTTCCGATACGCGCAGATAACAGGAATAGATAAGCTTAATGAGAAACAGGCTGCGCTGATGCAATTCAGGCTGCGCTTTGGCGAGTTTCTCTACCGTTGACATAATGTAGGACCACTGCAACTCGGTAAATGCCAACTGATTATCGTCGTCAGTGTTGAGGCGGTATTTTCGGCTAGATGAAAAGCGGCTCTTATTGAGCCACATCTGCGCTGGGTTCCGCTCACAATAGTCCTCTCCCATTAAGTAGCTATAAAAGCTAGATAGAATGGCTATCTTTGTTTTGAGTGCACTGTCACTGAGGACATAGGGTTTTATCTGGCCATCGACCTTGCAGCCTCTAAAAGGAAGCCAGCTTGGATTGGGCGTTCTTATGTCGCTGGTTTTATCTTGTTTAAATTGGGCGACATTAAAGTAGCCAATAAGGGCTAACGGCGGGTGCTTGCAATAGTCGACATACAGGCCGATCTCTTTGCGCCCTATTGCACTAACGTTCAGTTTAATGACATCAAAACACCAATGTAAAAATGTCGTCAGTTCGCTTCTATAAGCTTTATAGTTGTTTTCATTGTACTTTTGCTCAAACAGCCAATCGGTAGCTAACTCGTAGGCGAGCCCTGCTTCATCGAGTGAACTCAAGCTAAGTTGAGTGATGCGTTGATTGACAACGGGATTACCCTGTTGAATAAAATCGATGGAATCAAAAAATGGGATAACCGGGGGTAATTGCATAAATAGAGCCAGTAACAATCCGTATATCACTATCTTAATCAGTAAGATGAAGAAGCGATATGGTTATTTAGGGTTTAACCGGCTTAAATGGGCGTATCGCTTAACAAGCGATCAATGTGTGCATGCTTAAGGTTTCTATCACTGTTTATGTCACAACTTATGTAACTGTTTGCGACATTAAGATCAGCTCAGTTTTTTGTACATCAGAGCTTTGTACATCAATTTTTTGTACATCAGGGCTTTCGACAATAGCGCATTGATTTTTACAATGGTCTTGGCACTGCTTGTCGCAGTGAATGCGTTTCTCACAGCTCCATAAACAAAGTTGCCAAACCGCTTTTTTGGTGTCGCTATCGAGGCATTTGAAATCTGCGGCGCATAGCACACCTTGCTGGATAAGCTTAGCTATTTTGTCTTCAGAGATACTGATATTTAACTGTCTGGTTGGAGTGGTCATGATGAAACCTCCCAATGCGATTCATTTAAAAACAATATACCTACATGAGAATGATTATCAACAACTGTTTTGTGAATGCGTGATAACTGAGCATTGTTTAACCGACACCCAAACTTAAACCTAAAGCTAAACCCAAAGCTTGGTGTGCTTAATCTGCGCTAGTGCTTGAGTGTTTACTATTAGTCAACAGGCCGAAACGATGAATAAGCAGCACACTATTAATAAACAGTGCACTATTTAATAAGCCGTGACTCTTAATAAGCAGTGCACTAAAAATCACCCTGATAATCTTGTTCAGGCCTACTCGGGGCTATCGGCCAAAAAGTCAAAAGTGGTAAATGACTCTACACCATTGTGCTCAAAACTGACTACTGCACTCCAAACCATATAGCCACTACTACACGAACCGTATATTAGCGGTGCGTTATAGTCATTTTCTCCCATTTGGGTCAAATTTACCGGAATAATACCCATAAACATGTCTCTACCCTGTAATTTAACCTTAAGATTACTTAAGGGTGTCGAGGTATGCAGTGACATCTGTATAGGCTGTTCACTCGGCGCCTGCCAAGGGTTAAGGCTTAACTCGATGTCAACATCGGCAACCGTTTTGACGCATGGACCCGCTTTAAAAGCGCAAAGACTTATATCTACAGGACTTACCGGTGTAACATCTTGGCTTTTTGGCTCACACCCCAGTAAAAATGCGACCGGGATGAGGCTGTATAGAATTCTTAATACTCTTGATTTGTGAGTGACTTGCACGTTATTTAACCTTTACATCATTTGTTTTAACATTCTATTGAGTACCTTGATCTAGATCAACTTATCTGGAGGGGTAATTCCTATCTTTTTTGATATAGCTCAAGTATCATTGCTTTGCCTTGCGTTACTTCATGAAATGTAAGGTTACACATTGACACATAACCCATATTTCCGTTAGGTAACATGGTTTTTTGTCATAATATACGGGTAGAGCTTTACTCTACACAACAATAAGTATAAGTAATAAGCAGTGGAAGCAATATGATGAACCATTCCCAGCCTCAAGGCGCTGATTACAACTACACTGTCGTCCGTCAATTCGCCCTAACTACCGTGTTATGGGGAATTGTTGGTATGTCAGTAGGTGTATTAATTGCAGCCCAGTTGATCTGGCCGCAGCTAAACTTCGAAACGTCATGGTTAACGTATAGTCGTCTACGACCACTACATACGAATGCCGTGATTTTTGCGTTTGGCACTTCAGCCCTTTTCGCCACATCCTATTATATCGTTCAACGCACCTGTCAAACTCGACTATTTGCACCTAAGTTAGCTGCATTTACGTTCTGGGGTTGGCAAGCCATCATTCTTTCAGCAGCCATTAGTTTGCCGCTTGGTATTACCAGTGGTAAAGAATACGCTGAATTAGAATGGCCAATTGATATCGCAATTACCGTCGTATGGGTTTCCTATGCTGTGGTTTTCTTCGGTACGATCATTAAACGAACAACGTCCCACATTTATGTGGCGAACTGGTTCTTTGGTGCCTTTATTATCACAGTAGCAGTACTTCACATAGTTAACTCTATGGCTGTACCGTTAACGATGACTAAGTCTTACTCACTCTATAGTGGTGCAGTAGATGCGATGGTCCAGTGGTGGTATGGTCACAACGCGGTAGGCTTCCTGCTAACTGCAGGCTTCCTAGGTATGATGTACTACTTCGTTCCTAAGCAAGCTGGCCGACCAGTTTACTCGTACCGTCTATCTATCGTTCACTTCTGGGCATTGATTGCTTTGTATATTTGGGCTGGTCCTCACCACCTACACTATACAGCGCTTCCAGACTGGACACAGTCACTTGGTATGGTGATGTCTCTAATCCTATTCGCTCCGTCTTGGGGTGGTATGATTAACGGTATCATGACTTTATCTGGTGCCTGGCACAAACTTCGTACTGACCCAATCTTGCGTTTCCTTGTTGTTTCATTGTCTTTCTATGGTATGTCTACCTTCGAAGGCCCAATGATGGCAATTAAGACGGTTAACGCACTTTCTCATTACACTGACTGGACTGTTGGACACGTTCACTCTGGTGCATTGGGCTGGGTTGCTATGGTTTCAATCGGTTCTTTGTATCACTTGATCCCAGTTCTGTTTGGCCACGGCCGTATGTACAGCACAAGCCTAATTAACGTTCACTTCTGGTTGGCAACAATCGGTACTGTTCTTTATATCGTTTCAATGTGGATCTCTGGTGTGATGCAGGGTCTAATGTGGCGCGCAGTTAACTCTGACGGTACATTGACTTATAGCTTTGTTGAAAGCTTAGAAGCCTCTTACCCGTTCTACTTTGTACGTTTCCTAGGTGGTGTATTCTTCCTTACAGGTATGTTCATAATGGCATACAACGTACTGCGTACTGTTAAGGCCCCTAAAGATTCTTTGCCAGCAATTGCTGAAGCAAAAGCAGCTTAAGGAGTAGATACGATGAAATTTAATCATGAGCTAGTTGAGAAAAACATCGGTCTATTAGGGATCTTTACTGTTATCGCAATCAGCTTTGGTAGCTTGGTTGAGATTACACCCCTACTGTTCCAAGAAGATACAACTGAGCCATTAGAAGGTCAGATTCCTTATACGGCAATGCAGATTGAAGGTCGTGACATCTATGTTCGTGAGGGCTGTTATGGCTGTCACAGCCAGATGATCCGTCCTCTTCGCGCAGAAACTGAACGTTATGGTCACTACTCTGTAGCTGGCGAGTCAGTTTGGGATCACCCATTCCAGTGGGGCTCTAAGCGTACAGGTCCAGATTTAGCCCGTGTTGGCGGTCGTTACAGTGACAAATGGCATGAGGTTCACTTAATTGATCCTCGCGCTGTTGTACCTCAGTCAAATATGCCTGCGTACCCTTGGTTAGCAGAAAACATCCTTACTGGTGATTTGACCGGTGAGAAGATGGAAATCCTGCAAAACTTTCACCCAACTCATAAGTTGTATACAACTGAAGAGATTGCTGGCGCTAAAGACGCTGTGAAAGGTAAGACTGAGCTGGACGCATTGATCGCATATCTGCAATCACTTGGCCACGCGCTTAAATAAGGAGGCAAAATATGGATTACGGCACATTACGTGGAATTATTACTATCGTTGTAATGGTGACCTTCATCGGTATATTTGCCTGGGCATATAGCGCTAGTCGTAAGAAACAATTCGACGATGCAGCTAACCTTGTTTTCTCAGATGATGAGAAAATCTCGGTATCGAAGGACTCAGGAGAACAAAAGTGATGAGTAACTTCTGGAGTGTATGGATTATCGTACTCACCGTTGTGGTAATCATTGGTTGTATTGTTCTACTTCGTGCTTGTTCTAAGAACGACACGGGCGTAGAAGAAGGCAAATCAATGGGTCACAGCTTCGACGGTATTGAAGAGCTAAACAACCCACTACCTAAGTGGTGGAGTTATATGTTCTACATTACCATCGTATTCAGTGTTATCTATTTAGCACTGTACCCAGGACTTGGTAGTTTCAAAGGCTTATTAGGTTGGACAAGTGCTAACCAAAGCGTTCGTACTATTGAAGAGTCAAAGCAAGCTGTTATTGACGCTCAAAATGAAGGGCGTTGGGTGCAGTATGACCAAGAAGTTAAGCACGCAGACGAAAAGTTTGGTCCTATCTTCAAGGCATATGCTGATACACCACTTGAACAGTTAGTTAAGAATGAAGAAGCCCTAAAAGTGGGTGGACGTCTATTCTTACAAAACTGTGCAATGTGTCATGGTAGTGACGCGCGTGGTAGCAAAGGCTTCCCTAACCTAACCGACAACGCGTGGTTATATGGTGGTGAGCTGGCAACGATTAAGACCTCAATCATGAACGGTCGTCACGGTATGATGCCGCCAAAAGGTGGTTTACCGATTGAAGACAGTGAGATTACAGGTCTAGCTGAATACGTTGTAAGCCTATCTGGTCGTGAGCACGATGCAGCACTTGCAGCTCAAGGACAGGGTTCATTCATGAAAGGCTGTTTTGCCTGTCATGGTATGGACGGCACCGGTAACAAGTTTATGGGTGCGCCTAACCTAACTGACAATGCGTGGGTCTACGGCGGAAGTCGTGGCGCTATCGAGCAGTCAATTCAGAACGGTCGTACAGGTGTTATGCCTGCATGGAAAGATGTATTAGGTGAAGAAAAAGTTCACGTAATCACAGCTTACGTTTACAGCTTGTCAAACAAGTAGTTACACCTGACTAACATCTAGTGTACTAATAAGGCCTCGTCACCAACGAGGCCTTTTTTTTAAGTGCTAAATCACAGTTTTTTGGGTAAAATATGCGTTCTTTTTTCCCAGCATTTAACAACTATTCTAATAAGTAAAGGCGGTAAATAATGTCGACTCCACAACCCTGGTATAAACAGTTCTGGCCTTGGTTTCTTATCATATTGCCATTATGTGCCGTGGTCGCAAGTATCAATTTATTTTGGGTTGCTTTTAACAACCAAGACCCATTGGTTACCGAAGAATACTATAAAGAAGGTAAAGGCATTAATATTGACCTTCGAAAAATAAAGCATGCTAAGCAGCTTGGCATGAACTACATGCTAGAGTTTGATGACAAATACGTTGAGCTCTCTCAACAAGGTGGCGATAAGTACCTTGCGGGGTTAAGTATTAGCTTTTATCACCCCACTCTTGAAGATCGAGATTTCTCGCAAATTGTTACCGCTGATGCCAATGGCGTATATCGAATTGATTTAACTCAGAATATTGAAGGCCCTTGGGACGTCAGAATTGAAGGCTATGATCAAACTTGGCGCATTCAGCAGCGTGTCACGTTAAAAGACGATCAGCAATACTGGCTAAACTAATTGGTTTATGCCCTAACCCGCTAGCATCAGCTGCGGGTTCTTTAAATACTTACAAAAAGAATAACATCCCATGAGTCAAGCAAGCTGCTTTCATTGTAGCGAACCAGTGCTAACTGGTCAGCAATTTACAACCCCCATTAACGATGTGGAGCAGCTCATGTGCTGCCCTGGCTGCCAAGCGGTGTCGCAAGCGATTATCGATGCTGGACTCACCAATTACTATAAGTTCCGTACAGAGCCTGGTAATAAGCAAACAGCGTTAGTGCCTGAAGAGTTATCTAACTTCAGTGCTTATGACTTACCAGAAGTGCAGCAAGACTTTATTCAACAAAGAGATGCGTTAAATGAAGTCTCGTTAACGGTTGATGGGATCACCTGCGCTGCCTGTGCTTGGCTGATTGAACATAAGATTAATAAGCTTAACGGCATCGCTAAAATTCAAGTTAACTCAACCACGCAGCGTGCTTTGATCGCGTGGGACAGTGACAAAATCAAACTCAGCGAAATCCTCAATCAAATAAGCCTAATAGGCTATCAAGCGGCGCCGTTTCAAGTCGACGAACAAGAAACTAAAAGTAAGAAAGACAGTCGCAAATTCTTATTAAGACTCGGCCTTGCGGGTTTCGCAACCATGCAAGTGATGATGTTTGCTCTCGCCCTTTATTCTGGCTATTTTTCCGATCTTGATACTGAATATCGTGACTACTTCCGTTGGGTCAGTATGTTGTTTGCCGCCCCTGTAGTGTTTTATTCTGCTCAACCATTTTACTTTAGTGCCGTCCGCTCGTTGCTGATGGGCAGATTAAACATGGATGTGTCTGTGAGTATCGCCATTTGCGGCGCTTATATCGCAAGCTGCATTGAAACCATCAATGGTACCGGCGAAGTGTACTTTGAGTCGGTATCCATGTTTACCTTCTTCTTGTTGCTGGGACGCTTCTTTGAGCAAAATGCCCGTCAAAAAGCCTCGGTGAGCTCCAGTAATTTGCATAAATTAGTGCCATTAACTGCACAGTTAAAAACTGACGAAGGTTTTGATGAAGTACCGGCTAAACGGTTGGTTATTGGCGATATCATTTTAGTTAAGCCGGGTGACGTTATTGCTGCTGACGGTGTTGTTGTTGAAGGCGAGTCTGCGGTAAATGAAGCCATGTTAACGGGTGAGCAAATGCCGCTACATAAAGCACTTGAGTCAGAGGTGTTTGCTGGCACCATTAACATTGAGCAGCCGATATTAGTTAGAGTGACTGCGCTTGGGCAAGATCAGTTAGTTGCTGAAATTATTCGTCTGCAAGAGATAGCATCCAACAATAAACCCAAAGTCGCTTTATACGCAGATCGATTCTCTAATTATTTTACCGCGGCTATTTTACTGATTGCCACATTGACCTATCTGTTTTGGTACTTCTATTCACCGGAAGACGCTTTTTGGATCACTTTATCGGTATTAGTCGCAACCTGCCCTTGCGCCCTTGCTTTAGCAACGCCAACCGCTGTGACCTGTGGTACAGCGATTATGACCCGCCTTGGGATCATTACTCGTCGCTCGGGTATTTTTGAAAAACTACCTAAAATTCAGCATGTTGTTTTCGATAAGACGGGCACGCTGACTTTAGGTTCATTATCGATTAGCGATGTAGAGCTAACCGGCGATATATCAAAGGCCAAAGCACTTGGTTACATTGCGGCATTAGAATCTGGCTCCTTGCACCCTATTGCCAAAGCGTTTACAGCTCATATCGATAAGTCTATTAGCGTGACACAAAGACTAAGTGTGGTTGGTAATGGTCTGTCAGGAGTGATAAATGGCCAGACGTTTAAAGTGGGCAGTCAGCAATTTGTTAATGGCACCGATAATATAGAGAGTGCGACAACGGTTTGGTTAAGTTGTGATGGCGTTATTCAAGCTAAGGTCACGTTGAATGATGAAGTTAGGCCTGATACCGCTAAAGCGGTAGCGCAACTTAAGCAAATGGGCTGCAAACTCAGTATTGCTAGTGGTGACAACTCGACAGAAGTTGCTGCATTAGGCAAAAGGCTTGGCATTGATGATGTGCACAAAGGGCTTTCGCCAAAGGATAAACTGGCATTAATCAACACATTTCAGCAGCAAGGCCAAGTGGCCATGTTTGGTGATGGTATTAACGATGCGCCAGTACTCGCAGGCGCAAACTTATCTATTGCGATGGGCAGTGGCGCTGCGATTTCTAAAAACAGTGCTGATATTATCTTGTTAGGCGATAACCTATCTCGATTTGCCGATGCAGTTAAAGTGGCAAAGTTAACCGGACGGATCATTAAGCAGAATTTATTCTGGGCCCTAGGTTATAACCTGTTTATAATCCCGTTGGCCGTGAGTGGCCATGTCGCACCATACATTGCAGCAATAGGCATGTCAGCGAGCTCGCTCATTGTTGTCAGTAATAGCCTAAGACTACTTAAGGTTCGTTTATGAGTATTATTTATGTCCTGATCCCTATCGCCATGCTTTTTGTATTGGTCGCTGTCGGGGTCTTCTTTTGGGCAGTAAAGTCTGATCAATTTGATGATCTCGAGAAGCAAAGCGTATCCATACTGTTTGAAGATGATAAAGCGCAAAGCGATAACTCAAGCTCTACTGCCACAGCCACTGAAAAAAGCAGCACAGAAAGCAACAACACACAAACCAAGAGCGAAAAAGAGTGAATGATTACAGCTTGATTGGTGCATTGCTCGTTGGCGTAATGGGAGCCGGTCACTGTATTGGTATGTGCGGCGGGCTAGTCGGCGCACTATCTGCAAACCTGCCTAAGCAACAAACGGGCAATAAGCTCGTGGCGCAATTGGGTTACCTGCTTAGCTACAACAGTGGCCGGATCATCAGTTACACCCTCGCTGGCGCGTTTGTCGGAGCAAGTACCAGTGCGCTTGGCTTATTATTTGATGTCGATACTTATTTGCTAGTCCTGCGTTTGTTTGCGGGATTGATGATGATTATTACTGGCCTCTACATTGCTCAAATCTGGGCCGGCATCGTGCAGATTGAACGCCTAGGTAAGTGGTTATGGCAATATATCTCGCCTATTGCTAACAAATTTATTCCTATCAAAAACAAGCGACATGCATTTATCGCCGGCAGTCTTTGGGGATGGTTACCCTGTGGGCTGGTTTATAGCATGTTGACCTGGTCTGTTGCTGCTGGTAACGCAATTGACGGTGCGTTAATTATGCTTGCCTTTGGCGTAGGGACATTACCAGCCTTGTTAAGCGCTGGCATTGCTGCCAGTACATTTGGCCGTTGGGTACAAAAAAAATCTGTTCGAATTATAAGCGGATTTGCCTTAATGGCGTTTGGAGTCCAGACCTTGTACATTGCTATTGGCCAGCTTAGCTAGCTCCAAATATCAAATTAGTTTAACATAGTAGATGAATAGTCAAAATTGAGAGAGACAATGTCAGCAGATAACAACAAGAATCGTCGTCAAATGGCATCTGGATGCGCGATTCATTGTCATGATTGCAGCATGGGTACACTTTGTATTCCGTTCACGCTAAACTCAAATGAGTTAGATCAACTTGATGAAATCATCGAACGTAAAAAGCCTATCCAAAAAGGTGACCCGATTTTCAAATCTGGCGACCCGCTAAAGTCTTTATTTGCAATTCGCTCTGGCACAATTAAGAGCTATACCATCACAGAGCAAGGCGATGAGCAGATCACCGGCTTTCATCTTGCTGGCGACGTTATCGGTTTTGACGGTATTCATTCACAAATTCACCAGAGCTTTGCACAGGCGCTAGAGACATCAATGGTTTGTGAAATCCCCTACACCACTCTCGATGAACTAACTGGCAAGATGCCTAAGCTTAGACAGCAAGTCATGCGCTTAATGAGTAACGAAATTCAAAGCGATCAAGAGATGATTTTACTGCTAAGCAAGAAAAATGCTGAAGAAAGACTTGCCGCTTTTATTAGTAACTTAGCTAAACGCTTTGGCAGTCGCGGCTTCTCACCAAGAGAGTTCAGATTAACCATGACTCGCGGCGACATAGGTAATTACCTTGGGCTTACGGTTGAAACAATTAGTCGTTTACTTGGTCGATTCCAAAAAGCGGAACTAATTGAAGTTAAAGGCAAATATATTACGATATTAGATATAGATGCATTGAGTGAATTGTCAGGTAACAGTAATATTGCGAGATAGTATTTTTTAGACAATCACTTGATCTAAAACAATACTAAATCATCCCGCTCGTGCAAGATGAAACTAGACGATATTTAGATAAGGAAACAGTTATGATGGATTATCAAAAACTCCTTGTGGTTGTCGACCCAACGACAGATAAACAAACGGCTCTTGCTAGAGCCGTTGAACTCGCCTCAGAAAGCCAAGCGGTAATCACCGTATTTTTATCCATTTTCGACTTTTCTTACGAGATGACCTCGATTCTTTCTGGCCAAGAGCGTGAATCAATGCGCGAAGGTGTTGTCAATCAACGCAAAGCTTGGCTTGAAGATGTTGTCAAACCTTACCGTAAAGACGGCTTAACCATTGACTTAGATGTTATTTGGCATAACCGCCCTTTCGAAAGCATTATTAAGCACGCCATTGAAGGCAAGTATGATCTTATCGTTAAAGGTACTCATGAGCACGATAAGCTAAAATCTGTTATTTTTACGCCGACAGATTGGCACTTGCTGCGTAAAGCACCAATCCCAGTATTACTGGTTAAAGCGCAAGATTGGCCTGTAGCCGGAAAAATTCTTTGCGCCATTAACGTGAGCGCAGAAGATGACGATAATGATTCGCTTAATGGCAAAATTATCACTCACGCTAAAAAGCTTGCCAAGCAGTTTGAAGCGCAAGTTCATTTAGTTAATGCGTATCCAGGTACACCAGTCAATTTAGCTATCGAACTGCCAGACTTTGATGCTTATACCTATAGTGAAACAATAAAATTACAGCATGAAGCGCGGATAAGTTATATCGCCAATGCTTATGAGATCTCACCAGATAATTGCCACGTTAAAGAAGGGCTACCAGAAGATGTTATCCCTGATTTGGCTACCGCTTTAGACGCTGAGTTAGTCATTCTTGGGACCGTTGGCCGTACGGGCCTTTCGGCAGCATTAATCGGTAACACAGCCGAGCATGTTATCGATAGCATCAACTGCGACCTACTCGCAATTAAGCCTGACGGCTATAAATCGCCATTAGAAGAGGTATAACCGCTTTCTAAGCTTTACCAAAAGCCTTTAAGCTGGAATAATACGCGCCCTGAACATTTGTGTACTAGGCGCGTTTTTTTATGTCCGAAGAATTAACTCCAGAACAAGTCACCCGCATGTCAAAACTGCAGAAACGTTTACGCAGTGAAGTTGGCCGTGCCATAGGTGATTACAACATGATTGAAGAAGGTGACCGCGTCATGTGTTGCCTATCTGGTGGTAAAGATAGTTATGCCATGCTTGATATCTTGTTGAATCTTCAGCAACGCGCTCCTATCAAATTTGAAATTGTTGCGGTTAACTTAGATCAAAAGCAGCCAGGTTTCCCTGAAGATATTTTGCCTGCGTACCTAGATACCTTAGGTGTTGCTTACCATATCTTGGAAAAAGACACTTATTCAATCGTTAAGGATAAGATCCCGGAAGGAAAAACGACCTGCTCTCTTTGCTCTCGTCTGCGTCGGGGTACGCTTTATGGCTTCGCTCAAAAAATTGGTGCGACCAAGATTGCACTTGGCCATCATAGAGACGACATCATTGAGACTCTATTCTTAAACATGTTCTTTGCTGGCAAGATGAAAGCTATGCCACCAAAGCTACTGTCTGATGACGGTGCAAATATGGTGATCCGTCCTTTGGCTTATAGTCGCGAAAAAGACATTGCTGAATATGCTGGTTTAAAGGGTTTTCCAATCATTCCTTGTAACCTGTGTGGTTCTCAAGAAAACCTAAAGCGCGCAGCCGTAAAAGACATGCTAGTGCAGTGGGATAAAGAACATCCTGGTCGTATTGAAACTATCTTTACCGCGATGCAAAATACATCCCCCTCTCAAGGTGTTGATCGTGAAAAATTTGACTTCTTGTCATTGACTCGCGATCCAGATGCGCCAATGCGCGGTGATGTTGCTGAATCTGACTTACCTGCGTTTGATTTTGTAGATGTGGCCAACAATGGCCATATTAATCTCGATGCCGCCACTCGTATTGATGTGGTCAGCACCTACACGCCAGAGTAACAGCCAGACTCATTTCTAACTAAAAAGCCCTGCATTGCAGGGCTTTTTGTTGGGACATCATTTTTTAGCGAGATCGTAATAAAGTTACTTAGATGTCCAAGGGCTGATAACCTTAGGGGCAACTGAGGACTCAAGCGTGGTCAACTTATCTAATTCACTCATTTGCAAACGATAAGTCCCGGTAACGGGAATGACTTTATTATCGATAGTCAGCGTTGCATCGTCACCAAACTCGAAGTTTAGGCCAGCGATGTCTGATGCTAATAATCGCATAGGGAAGCCTTGCATACGGCTTAAGAGTGCGTTCATCTCTTCGGCAATTTGCTTAAGCTCTGCTTGGTCGTATGCTTTTTTAGTATTTTTTGCCCTAACCTGCATAGCAATTGCGCAAGACTGTGCATCACCATCCTCAACATCAAGGTTAATCAATGCCCGATCTGATTTTAGCTGAGCATCATAAGGCAAAAATAAACGCTGATCTTTAGTTATCGTTACAGGAAAAGAATCTTTTTCTGTTGTGATAGTGCCACTTTTAACCTTGCAACCATTAGCTTTTGAAACAGAAAATGCTAATTCAACTAATTGATAATTCCCTTTATTAACTTGCTTTAAACGTTGATAAAAGCTCTGATACTCAAGTGAAATCGGCGCAGCGTGGGCAGTCGTAGTCAGCCCAAGTAAAATACAGCTAAACAGCAGTTGTTTTTTCATTGTTATCCACTAAAAATCGTTGGTTTTGACGTAACATTTCAAGTAGCTCATCAATATAAGCTTCTTGACGTTCGGAGTAATTAATGAGCCCGTAGACTAAATCTTGTGCGCTAGGCGTTTTATTTTGTGTACGAAGATCTGCTCTAATCGAGCGTAATAAAGAGTAAGCCGCATTTGAGTTAAGGTTACGCATATAAGAAGCTACGGAGTCTTCTACTGTTTTAAATAGCGCAACTTCATGGGACAAGCCTTGGGTTCTCGATTGTGGCACTAAGCCGCAGCCCTTTCTGAAACACCATTGACCGAAAAAGTTTAGTCCTTCGCGAGCAAAGCGTGATGTTCCCCAACCCGTTTCATTGGCTGCTTGAATTAACACCATCTCTTCAGGGATGACATCCACACGAACTAACAAAGTATCGATATTAGCAATGGTTAAACTTCTAAGCGTATATTGATACTTTTCAGAGATCTGCTGCAGTCTAAATTCGTCAGCTTCGGTAAGCTCTTTGTGATTAACAATTTGATTTCGAATAGCGACAAGAAAGTCACGTTCGTCTTGAATAATCGCATTTTGATGCTTAATAGATGGTTTGAGAAATGCAAAAAATGTAAGTTTTTTCTCTTTAACATCGGCTATAGCCGCGAAATCCGGTACAGCGCTTGCCGTTTCTGCATTTTTAACGGCTTTGCCTAATGATGTAACTTCATTTTCAGTGACTGGAACGAATACCAATCTCACCAATAAGATCAGTGCTATTACAAGCCCTAATGCTATGGTAAACAACCCTACTTTACCTGTCTTCACTCGTTTTCCTTTATCAAACTCAATCGACTAAATACGTTGATTAATTGCGGCTATTATATGCTAGGTTTAACTGATAATACATCGCGAATAATTTTGAGTTCTCAGTTATAATTCTCGCGTCTTTATAATACTTTGGGTATTCAGGAAGGAGACCCCAACAATGAAACACAATGGGTTGAATCAATATAACCATGTGGTAGCCATAGGTGGCGGGCATGGTTTAGGGCAAGTGTTATCTGCTCTTTCTTTTTTAGGGCCTAGGCTCACAGGGATAGTTGCAACCACAGATAATGGTGGTTCAACGGGGCGCTTAAGAGCTGGGCAAGATTGCATAGCGTGGGGCGACTTGCGTAACTGTTTGACTCAATTGGCGAAACGCCCTTCTGTCGGCTCCTTAATGTTTGAATACCGCTTCGGTGGTGATAGCGAATTGTCTGGCCATAATCTTGGTAATCTGATGCTTATGGCCCTTGATGAGCTATGTGTCCGCCCGCTTGACGCAGTTAATTTAGTCCGCAACTTTCTAAATATTGATACGCGCTTAATCCCAATGTCAGAAGAGCCGACCCACTTAGTTGCGCTTCAGGCCTGTGGAACGAGTGTTTTTGGTGAAATGAATGTCGATAGAATGCAAGATGCCCCGATTGCTTTGTCCCTCGACCCACAGGTTCAAGCGACCAGTGAAGCTTGTGAAGCTATTCGAGAGGCTGAATTAATTATTTTAGGCCCTGGTAGCTTTCTAACGAGTATCATGCCGCCATTGTTGCTGCCCAAAATAGCCAACGCGCTTGCACAATCAAAAGCAGAGGTGATCTTAATAGATAACCTGACCGATGAGCCGTCACCCATTGCTTATTGCAGCTTAAGTCACAAGATCAATTGGTGTCATCAGGTATTAGGGCTAAAGATTATCGATAAGGTTCTGTGTAACGCGGACCGTGCTTACCAAGAAGATAATATAAGTTACTATCCGCTTCGTAGCTCACATCATATTGGTTTACACGATAAACGCGCGCTAGCTGATGCACTATCTTTGATGGTTAGTCACGATGTTAAGGTAATGACAACATAGTCAAGTACCAGTTGAGAGTTGACCAGATATTAACGAGGATCAGCCAAGCGCTTTTTTATGGGTTACTGACAAAATGCGATGGATTATTGTTTGATTTAATTAACGTAAACATCGCATTAGAAAGGCCGTAAAACCTGGTCAGTAAGCTTCTATTTAATAATACAATATTTGAATTTCGTCATTACAATGTAAGTTATTATCTGCATTTGACAGCTCAGCCCTTCACTGTCCATTACTTGACCAATTAGTCACCTCTAGCCAGACTAAATAGTTACTGATATGGATAATTAATGGCACCTTGTCACGATGAAAACACCTATCGCCACTCTTTTAAAGAAAATAGATTAGTTAAAGCGACTGTTTCTGCATTAGGCGCAGCTCTTTGTATATGGACTCTGGCAGCAATCGATATGGGAATGGACTCGCCCTATGTGCTGATAGCCCCTTTTGGGGCGACGATGGTACTTATTTTTGGGGTACACCGCAGCCCATTAGCACAGCCTAAAAATGTCATATTGGGCCATATCATTACCGCAACGGTAGGACTTGTCTTTGTCAACTATCTACCTGTTACGGCGTTAACATTAGGGCTAGCAGTCGGGTTCGGCCTGTTTTTCATGTTACTTTTTGATGTTACCCATCCACCGGCAGGGGGAAACCCGCTGCTTATTATGCTTGGTGGGCATACAAGTTGGACTTTTTTACTTCATCCTATTTTAATCGGTACCCTAGGTATTGTGGTATTAGCATTGCTTTACCATCGATTGATTCCCGGACATATTTATCCCTATGTAGAACCAAAAAAATAAGCCACATACGGACTTTTATTGTTGCTGTTTTAGCGATAACCCTTGCTAAGGCGGTGTTAAAGGGACGAGGCTATTGCGTTTATACTTGCGACAACAGGCTTATTAAGCATAAAAATGCGCGTAGTGGGAACACTAACGCGCATTTAAATTTTGTCAGGCTCAGAGCCTACTCTATGCTATTTGAGTGGGGTAATCGCTAGATTAAATAACCTTAGCAATTGCCTCACAAATAATAGGCATATTGCTCTTAGTCATGCCAGCTACGCTAATGCGACCAGAACCTACGATATAAACAGCAAACTCTTCTCTTAAACGATTAACTTGCTCTTTGTTTAATCCTGAGAAGCTAAACATGCCGTTTTGACGAGAAATAAAGTCAAAGTTTTGCTCAACACCAGCCGCTTTTAGTGACTCGACGAATAAGCTACGCATTTCAGCAATACGCTCACGCATCTCTTTCAACTCATCATGCCACAGCTGCTTCAGCGTTTCATCGCCTAAAATTGTGCTAACAATTAGCGCGCCGTGTGCTGGAGGGTTCGAATATGACGCGCGAATAGTGCTCTTGATCTGGCTAAACGCGTTAACCGCTTCACCGCTATTAGAGGCCACAACCGTAACTGCGCCAATACGTTCATTGTAAAGGCCAAAATTCTTAGAGAAAGAGTTAGCAACTATTAATTCAGGCACGGTATTGGCAACAATACGTAAACCTTGAGCATCTTCTTCAACACCTGTACCAAAACCTTGGTAAGCAAAATCGAAAAGTGGGACTAACGACTTCTCTAAACACAGGTCAGCCACTTGCTGCCACTGCTCAAGGTTTAAGTCGATACCCGTTGGGTTATGACAGCAGCCGTGAAGCAAGACGAGATCGCCCGCTTTCGCGCTCTGTAGATCCGTCATCATAGCCTCAAAATCTAGACCATGGGTTTCCGCCTTGTAATAGCGATATTCAGCAATTTGTAAGCCCGCTGTAGTAAAGATATTGTTATGGTTAGCCCAAGTAGGATTGCTGACCCAAATCGTTTTTGAGGTTGTGTGACGAACTATAAATTCTGCAGCGACCCTTAAAGAACCGGTACCACCCGGTGCCTGCGCAGTTAATGCACGCCCATGAGATACCACGTCATGTACTTCACCAAAAAGTAACGTTTGAACGGCATCGTTATAGGCTTGAACACCTTCCATACCTAAGTAACTTTTACTTTTCTCAGTCGCTAATAGTTTCTCTTCTGCAAATTTTACAGATTTTAGGATAGGTGTCTGACCTGATTCGTTCTTGTAAATGCCCACGCCTAAATTCACTTTGTTATCGCGTACGTCGGCTTTAAATGCATCTGTTAAACCTAAAATGGGATCAGCTGGGGCCAGTACAACCTGGGAAAATATCATGACGGCTTTCCTAAATATTAGAAGTGTAGGGTTTTCCAGTGTATTTATAACATTGAAGCTAGATGGGGCAAAGCGAGATTTATGATTATTAGTAAAATTTGAGGGCTAGCCAATTTTTCATTATTTGAACGGCAAAAATATGCTTATTTCTTAAAATATGTCTAAATAATTCAGAATACTGCAAGATGTTAGCTGGAAATAAATTTCGCTCATGACGTTTAAAACAATAATGCTGTTTACGGTTTCAGCCCTAAAGCACTATGCCGGTATAGAACGTATTCATCGAATCGAGTTTACCTTGAACATTACCTCATCGATGCGCCTTGAATAGAAAAGCCAGAGAGACTGAACTGATCACACATTGACTATTAATCGCTTGGTAAAAAGGCAAAGAAGCAATTGAACGTGCCGAAGGTTTACAAGGAATACGTGATGTACTTTTTAAGAAGTGAGGCACGAAAAAGCCGCTGTAAAAAACAGCGGCTTAATCTTTGAATATGGCGGAGAGATAGCGGTTCTAAACAATAGAAACCCTAGGGTTCAATCGCTAAACTTCAGATAGCAAAAAGCCCGTTATCTTACGATAACGGGCTTTTCTAAATGTGGCGGAGAGATAGGGATTTGAACCCTAGATGGGCTATAAACCCATGCCGGTTTTCAAGACCGGTGCATTCGACCACTCTGCCATCTCTCCGAACGCCGCAAATAATATAGCGCTCTAAGTGTCTTGTAAAGAATTAATCCTAAAAAAACACTCCTTTGACCAAGAAAGAACCAAGTAGGTTATTTCTCATCCTGATTGATTGCGATGCGTGCAGGATCTGGCATCACTATTTCTTCGCTCACTTCATGCCAATTCTTGTAATTACGTAGCTTGTAGCCAATGAATACAATAAATGAACAGATCATAATGCCCCAGCCAATTGCCATTTCACCATTTGCTGCCCAGATAGCAACTAGGCTAGACGCGCCAAATGATAAGCTGATCTGTAAGAAGTTTTGTAAGCCCGCCGCTTTAGCGGCATTGTCAGAGAACTCCTGCAGTGCACCATTAACAACAATCGGGTAAATGCCGCCGCTACAAGCCGCTAATACCGAGAATATCGCTAGCAATGGGAAAATGGATAACCCTTGTAGCAAGATAGTCACTACCGCAATTGACATAGCAGATAAGCCAAATACTGATAGTAAAACCTTTAAGGTTTTCTCAGAACCGACTTTACGGATTAGAATTTTGCTGGCATAACCACCTAAAATAAAGGTAATTGTTTGCGGTATAAAACTCAGTCCAATTGCAGTTGCATCAAACCCATGTCGCTCCATCACGACTGGCCACAAGGTAAGGTACGAGAAAAACGCCCCAGAACATGCACCAAAGATAACGACGTTACCTAGGTACTTAGTGTTTTTTAGAATAGATAGATAGCTAATCTCTTTTTTATCATGGCTTACCGCTTTCGTTTCAGCTGGCACAAACCAAACCGTCAGTAAAATCATCATGGCAGCCATGCCTGTTAACGTAATGAAAATACTTTCCCAGCCCATGGATTGTAGAATAAATGCGCCTAAAATTGGGGCTAAAGCCGGAGACAGTGCCACTAATGGCATAATGTTAGAAAATACATTTTGCGCTTTCGACGCATCATATTTTTCGATGACAATCGCTTGCCAAATTACACCCGCTGAACACGCGCCTAACGCTTGCATAAAACGAGAAATATTGAATACTAAGATTGAATCGCTAACGGCTAACGAGAAACTCGCAGCAGCGAATAACACTAAGCCAAATATGAGTGAATTACGCTTACCAAAGCGTTCAACAAGTGGCCCATAAAGTAATTGGCCCAGTGCTAAACCCGCTAAAAAAAACGTTAGTGACATAGCAACTTGTGATGGCGATGCCGCCATTGTGTCTTCAATTGCTTTGAATGCAGGCAAATACATGTCGGTTGCAATAAAACCTAGCATGCTTAATAGTGCTAGATAGGTGAGGAATATATAGTATTTAACATTCATAAGAGATTTCATCTGTAAAAATTAAAACGGGATTTATTAAAGTCGCGCAGTGTAAACACTTGCTAAACCACTGTGAAACGTTTATTTTTCACATTAGCTATCAAAAAAACTCACAGCAGGATGTGACCTATGCTTTCAGAACAATCTCTTCAACTTGTCGATATGGTTGCCCGTGTTGGTAGTTTCACCGCCGCAGCAAACAAGCTACATAAAGTGCCTTCAGCGGTAAGTTATGCCGTAAAGCAAATTGAAGAAGAGCTCGGTGTGGTGTTATTTGTAAGGCATCATAGAAGTGTTAGCCTAACTCCTGCTGGAGAGCATTTTGTCAAGCAATCACGATCGCTTCTAACCGACATTGACGCGATGCGTGCTGACACGATTCGTGTGGCTAACGGTTGGCAACCAACACTGTCTATCGCACTGGATAATATTGTTCGCGCTGACAAGATCAGTAATCTGATTGCTGATTTCTACCGCACTTTTGACAATGTTGAGCTAATCATACGGATTGAAGTGTTCAATGGTGTATGGGAGTCGATTGCAACGGGTAGAAGTGATATTGCCATTGGCGCCACCACAGCTATTCCAGTCGGTGGTGATTACCATTTTAGAGACATGGGCGAAATTGAGTGGTGCTTCCTTGTGGGTAAGAACCATCCACTTGCCGAGATTGACAGGCCGTTAACCGATGACGAGCTCAGACAATATCCATCCATCTGTCTAGAAGATACCTCTCGAGAAATCCCTAAAAGAATGACCTGGCTACTCGAAAATCAACGCCGTCTGGTGGTACCTGATTGGATCAGAGCCATTAATTGTTTTAGAGAAGGGCTTGGCGTGGGTTATATGCCTGCCCACTTTGCTTTTCCTTTTATTAAAACCGGTTCACTGATTGAGAAACAGCTCGAGCGACCAAATAAAACCAGCCCCTGTTGTTTAGCGTGGAATACCACCAATAAGTCTCCAGCAATGGCTTGGGTACTCGATTATTTAGGCGATACAGAAAAGCTTCATAAAGATTGGTTAGATTAACTAAGCTTAACTTAATAGCAATTTATCGGTTAAGCGCTTTATACCTTGATTTGGCTACTGTATGATTCAATAACTTAACGAGCGATTGACACTCATTTTGATGATGAGGGAACTCCTTGTTTATCTCATGTTCAAATAAATAGCTTGGAAATTTGTCTTCGGAGAAAGATATGAAAGATATGACACAACAAACCGCGTATAGCAGTACTACCGTAGAGGTAAATAAGCTGCTTAAGAATACGTACATGCTACTTTCTATGACGCTGGCGTTTTCTGCCGTTTGTGCTGGTTTAGCCATGGCGTTAGCGATTAGTCCAATGATGTCTTTAGGCTTATCGATTGGTAGTTTAGTTTTGCTATTCGTCACCCTGAGAAAGGCTGATTCTAGTGCTGGTTTGTTCTGGGTTTTTGCCTTCACTGGTATGCAAGGTGCATCGTTAGGTTACATTCTTAATCATTATGCTGGCATGGCGAATGGCCCACAGCTAATCATGCAAGCGCTGGGATTAACCTCGCTTATCTTCATCACCCTTTCAGGTTATGCGGTTACAACTAAGAAAGATTTTTCTTTCATGCGCGGTTTCCTGATCGCGGGTCTAGTGATTATGGTTGTTGGTCTGCTTGTTAACCTATTCCTAGGTAACGGAATGGTGTTTATGGCACTTAATGCCGGTATCGCATTGTTAATGACAGGTTTCATCCTTTACGATACGAGTCGAATCGTTAATGGCGGCGAAACCAATTATATCCGCGCGACTATCTCGTTATACCTAGATTTCTTGAACTTGTTCGTTGCCCTTCTGCATTTAATGGGTATCGGCGGTGATGACTAATACCAATTAAATTTAATTGAGTTAAAATGGTCCTATTAAAGGGCCATTTTTTTTATCATGAGCAAATTTATTATCCAAGTTAACTCACCTGCTTACAGCAGCGCTTCGAGTTATAGCGCCTACCGGTTCGCTAAAGCCGCGTTAGAAGACGGTCACTCTATCGAGAAGATCTTTTTTTACCAAGACGGCGTATTAAATACTAATCACCTCAACAGCCCTGCTAGTGATGAATTTGATCTACAGCAAGCCTGGGTTGATTTACATCAGCAGTACGGCGTTAACTTAATTAATTGCGTATCGGCAGCGCTTCGTCGTGGTGTTTTATCTGAATCTGACGCCAAAGAAAATCATCAAAGCCATTGGAATATGCAAGCCCCCTTCACTATGGGTGGCTTAGGTGAACTTGTTACTGGTATCGAGACAGCTGATAGACTGGTCTGTTTTTAGGAGCTGAAATGAAAAAGATTTGTATTGTTTTTAGGCATGCTCCCCATGGCACAAGCCACGGACGTGAGGGCTTGGACCTCTCTTTATTAAGTGCCAGCTTTGAACAAGAGGTGAGTCTTTTATTTACCGATGAAGGTTTATTAACGCTATTAAAAGATCAAGATCCTGAATCTATTGGCGCTAAAGACTATATTGCAACGCTCGGCGCGCTGCCGTTATATGACATTGATACCGTATTGGTGTGTCAGGAGTCGATGCAAGAATTTGAGTTAGCGCAAGATGATCTACGTATAGGTGTCACTTTAGCTAACCCAGGCAAGATTGCAGAACATTTAAAATATGTTGATGAGGTCATCGTTTTCTAATGATATTACATAAAATAACGGACTCTCCAGATCAAAGCTCAGCGCTTAAAACATGTTTACGCTACGCCACACAGGACGATTGCATTTTATTGTCAGCAAACGCGGTTAACTGCTTACTTAAGCCTAGTTGGCGAGCACAACTCGCAGAGTTTAATACTCTAGCCTTGCAAGAAGATCTAATCGCAAGAGGCTTAGCCACTGTTGTAAAAGGTGTTGACCAAGTAAACTACAGCGAGTTTGTAGCACTTACTCTTAAGTACGATAAAATTATTAGTTGGTAAGATGATAGAATTTAATGGAAAACAGATTGAAACCGATACTCAAGGGTATTTGAAGTCGGTAAATGATTGGACACCAGAGTTAGCGCCTGTCATTGCTGAAGAAGAAAAGATAGCGTTAACTGACGCACATTGGGAAGTCATTAACTTCGTGCGTGAATTCTATTTAGAGTTTAAAACCAGTCCAGCTATTAGAGTGCTTGTAAAGGCCATAGGTCAAAAGCTTGGCGCTGATAAAGGCAATTCAAAGTATCTCTACACCCTGTTTCCTGTTGGCCCCGCTAAACAGGCGACCAAAATAGCTGGCCTGCCAAAACCTGCGAAATGCATCTAATCTAGAAACACATTAATTACTTAATCAAAGCCCTACTTGTTAGGGCTTTTTTGTGCCGACACAACAGCAGATATCGAACAAGGATTGAAAGCCTATCGTAAAGCCCCTGCTAGCTATGCCAGCAACAAAAGAACCGTTATCAATGCGTTTGCACTTGTATTCATGAGTTAGCCTTGCACACCGCTCTTGATGTTCTACAGCGAATTTGAATGTGAACGATGAATGTCTGTCAACGTAAATTAACAGTTCTCATACCATTAACGCGGGTCATTTACTCTTGATTTAATTTACTAGCCCTAGCCCTAGCCTAGTATGATCTCGAACGCTTATTAAACGAGGCATCTGTTATTAAAAGTAAATCCCTTGTATCTTCTAATCACTAAAATCTAGATGTAAAAAAACCAGCTCAATGGCTGGTTTAGTCACTCTTCATAAGAAGATGGTACCCGTGGCCAGACTTGAACTGGTTAGCTTGTTAAGCGAGGCATCTCTTATTAAAAAGAATCCCTTGCAGCTCTTTGTTTCAAAACGTAGCGATACGCTAAAGTTAGGGTACAAAAAAGCCCCTACAAATGAATGTAAGGGCTTAAATGATGGTACCCGTGGCCAGACTTGCTCTTTTCAACTGAATAGGCACGCTTATTCAGCGAGGCATCTGTTATTAAAGGTAAATCCCTTGTATCTTCTAATCACTAAAATCTAGATGTAAAAAAACCAGCTCAATGGCTGGTTTAGTCACTCTTCATAAGAAGATGGTACCCGTGGCCAGACTTGAACTGGCACGCTTATTCAGCGAGGGATTTTAAATCCCTTGTGTCTACCGATTCCACCACACGGGCAAACTCGTTGACTTTGACGATACATATTGTCGGTATCAATACTGTTTAACCACGTCTTACTGACATTGGTTAAACTCATCAAACTCTTATTCTTTATAACTATCTAAAGTTATGGAGGCGCGACCCGGAGTCGAACCGAGATCGACGGATTTGCAATCCGCAGCATAGCCATTCTGCCATCGCGCCATTTTGTTTCCCTTCTTGCCGGGAACGAGACGTACTTTACTAGAATAGAAAAATGAGTCAACAATTTATTTGTTTATTTGATTCAACTGGTTAATTCGCGCGCGACCTTGCTATTTTATGATCAGCCAGCGCTCAATTAGCGAGCGAGTCGAATTAAATCGAAAGGCTGAGTGATCGGTTAAAGTAGAACAAGGTCACTGACCTGTGTCCCCGATGAGTCTATCTAGTGCGTTAATCGGTGCCCTTTCTTTAGCGGTTCTATACATAAAGCGCGAACAGGACTTTGAGCAACGATTATTAGCTGAGATCTGACGTGCGTTCACCAGAGATACAATTAACAGGCATGCCTTACTCCTTTTGGTGCGGACTAATTTAATTGTTAAAACCTAGTTAGGACTGCTGATTGTAAGTGGATCGCCTTATGACGGTGGGTCACTTACAGACTGACTCGTGATATTTAACAGTGCTATGCCAATAGTATTAAATAGGTGTTCAGTTTAGAGCACTAACCTAGCGAAGCAGATGTTTTAATTAAATCGTAACACGCTAAATTATCGGCACAAAAAAGCCCCTACAAATTAATGTAGGGGCTTAAATGATGGTACCCGTGGCCAGACTTGAACTGGCACGCTTATTCAGCGAGGGATTTTAAATCCCTTGTGTCTACCGATTCCACCACACGGGCAAACTCGTTGACTTTGATGATACGTAATGTCGGTATCAATACTGTTTAACCACGTCTTACTGACATTGGTTAAACTCACCAAACTCTTATTCTTTATAACTATTAAAAGTTATGGAGGCGCGACCCGGAGTCGAACCGAGATCGACGGATTTGCAATCCGCAGCATAGCCATTCTGCCATCGCGCCACATGATGTAAATTGGAGCGACATATCGGGTTCGAACCGATGACCTATACCTTGGCAAGGTATCGCTCTACCAACTGAGCTAATGTCGCATTTCAATTTAATCTGCAATCTTGGTTTCGCTTAATTCGCTTCCCCTTGACTACGGAATGGCATTCTACCGATTTACTTCCGAGAGTCAATCGACAAAAGTCATTTTTATTACCGTATGATGCTAAATCCATCAATTTACTTGTATTTTACCCATTTTGCTTATTTGGCAGTCAAAATGAGACAAGTATTTATAGATATAAATGAGGAGGCCTATAAGTCATCTAGCCCCTACTCTTTCTGTAATACACGTAAACTTGTTTGAATACGTAATTTCTACTTGAGTAGCGGTTAAGCACGCCTTAATTTTTAGTTGTACTTTTACCTTTGATATTTAAAAGCGTTCAAATGATGTTGACTAATCCGACTCAAGTCGTTGCTGACGGTTGAAAACAAAAACGCCTCTGTAAACAGAGGCGTTTTATTCTCTAGTCTAATTCAATTAAGAATTAACCATGAGGTAATGATTGGTAGTTTAGACCAAGCATTTTTTGCATCACACCAACTACCTGGCAGCTATAGCCAAATTCGTTGTCATACCAAACATAAAGAATAGTACGATTACCGTCTGCAATTGTTGCTTGTGAATCAATAACACCTGCATAGCGAGAGCCTACAAGATCACTTGATACAATTTCAGTTGAATCAGTGTAATCGATTTGGTTTTGCAGCTCAGATTGCAACGCCATATCTTTTAGGTACTCATTCATTTCGTGCTTATTTGTTTCACCATTCAGGTTAAGGCTAATGATAGCCATAGACACATTTGGTGTAGGAACACGAATGGCGTTACCGGTTAACTTACCTTCAAGTACTGGCAGCGCTTTTGAAACTGCTTTTGCTGCGCCAGTTTCAGTAATTACCATGTTAAGTGGTGCACTGCGCCCACGTCGATCAGCACTGTGGTAGTTATCGATAAGATTTTGGTCATTAGTATAAGAGTGGATAGTTTCCACGTGACCATTCACTATGCCATATTTATCGTTAACGGCTTTTAACACTGGTGTAATAGCGTTAGTCGTGCAGCTTGCTGCCGATACGATAGTATCTTCGTCAAGAATATCTGATTCGTTTACACCGTAAACGATATTCTTAATTGCACCCTTTGCTGGAGCGGTAAGCAACACTTTAGTTGCGCCTGGTGACTTAAGGTGTAAACCAAGACCCGCCTCATCTTTCCAAATACCCGTGTTATCTACTATTAACGCATTTGAAATACCAAATTGAGTGTAATCAACTTCATCTGGAGAGTTTGCGTAGATAACCTGGATGTAGGTACCGTTTGCAATGATCGCATTGTTTTCTTCGTCAACTTCAACCGAACCATTGAATGGACCGTGTACAGAGTCGCGACGTAGCAAACTTGCACGTTTCTCTAGATCACCCTTACGGCCACCTCGAAGTACAATTGCACGCAATCTAAGTTTGTTACTTACGCCTGTTCTTTCAATAAGAAGACGAGCTAATAGGCGACCAATACGACCGAAACCATATAGAACAACATCTCTAGCTTCTTGGTTATCTTCTTGTGAAATTGCGTCAGCAAGTTCGCGGCTCATATAAGCTTCGATTTGACTCGCATCTTGGTATTCGCGCCAGTAATTTACTGCTAGTTTACCGATATCAACTTTACATTGTTTTACCGCTAACTTGCTTAAAGCCTCGATAAATGGAAAGCTTTCACGTAATCTCAGTTTTTCACCAACATGGCGACGCACTAGACGGTGCGATTTAATGATTTCGATTGTAGAAGCGTTTAGCAGAGGTTTACCATAAACGACCACTTCAACACCTTGGTTACGGTATAACTTACCAAGTAAAGGCTGCATAGCCTCAGCCATTTCGAAACGTTCTTGCCAACTTTGTAGGTGTTTATCAGCGCTCATCAACAGATCCTTTATCTCACTTTTCTGATTTTCTGATCAGAAATGTTTGAGTAACAAAAAGAAAAGACCAATAATCTAACGTTATATAGGGTTCTTTCCCCGTTTGGTCGGCGCTATTGTAATGAAAAGTTAGCCTTCAGGCTAGTTAGAAATTTTCCGTAACAATGTAATTTTATTAGAAAAATATTCTCCTGGAGCCGGATTTGAATAGAAACTTTGTAATGTTTACATCATTTTTAGGATTTAGCGCTTTTTTCGGCCTTTTTGGCTGTGATAGCCCTAAAAATACTGAGGCTATCTGTAACAAAAATCCTGAACTTTGTGCCGATTTGCATAAAGATAGTTGGTGCAGGTTTGAAAAAGGCGACCTGATCCGTAATCGATTCAAGCTTAAAAACACACCTGAACCGTCAGGCTTGTTAATTTATGAACAGCTATTAAATCTAGAACGCTACAATAAATGTATAGAGTTAGCGGCTGGAGTACAGCATATACTACATCCTGAACGAACTAACGATAGAGCAAGAGCGTTCGGGTTAAGTTCGCAGACCTTATCAGAGCTTGAAGAAACAACCAAGGGCAGCCAGGACCCTCACCTAGCCTACTACCATTGGTCACGCTTTAATGATCCTCAGGCAGAGGTCGTACTGTTTAATGCTGAGAAGAACGGCGCCATAACCGATATACAGTTAAAGGCTGAACTTGCGTCGTACTACTTACGATTCAATCCTCAAAAGTCAAAGCAGCTCTATGCTGAAGTGTTAGATGGTAGTACTAAAGAAAACTTTAAAACCGATTGGTTGCTAGCGCTGGCAACAATTTATCGCCAAGAAAACCAATTCGAAATTGATTACTGGCTTTCTAAGACTAATATTGAAATGACCCATGCAAACTTTACTGAAGATCAGATGTTAGCTCTCATTAAAGGCAACAAAGATTTACAGCAAAAGCTTGATAGTGATGCTTCAGAGCTCGCAGAACAATTGCAGGCAGGAAAGTATCAAAAGAGTAAATTAAAGCAGTTACTTGATAAGGATACAGGTGACACGACTTTGGCATTATAGGCTGTCATTTAACTATCATGTAACGTTGGCAATATATTTGCCAACTTACTAGAATTTTAAGTTTTTATGTAATAAATGCTTAAAAGCGCGACACATGTAAAAAAATTACCTAAATTAGCGCCATTAAGTGGCTTTTATCGCCGATATCACTTGACGATAGCTGTCAATTTGGTAATTTTACTACCAGATACTATTTATACATTTACCTGAGGGATATGAGATGACTATCCGAGTTGCAATTAACGGCTATGGCCGTATCGGCCGCAATGTTCTACGTGCTCTATATGAAAGCGAAAAGAACTATCCTATCAAGATCGTTGCACTTAACGATTTAGGTGACGCTTCAATCAACGCTCATTTAACTAAATACGATTCTGTACACGGACGCTTTAACGCTAAAGTTGAGCACACTGATGACGCTATTTTTGTTAACGAAGATAAAATTCTTACCTTCCAAGAACGTGATCCTTCAAAGCTTCCTTGGAAAGAATTAGATATCGACGTGGTATTTGAATGTACTGGTATATTCACTTCTAAAGAATCTGTGCAGTCTCATTTAGATGCAGGCGCTAAGAAAGTACTGATTTCTGCTCCGGGTAAAAATGTCGACGCCACGGTTGTTTATGGCGTAAACAACGATGTTATTACTAGCGATATGACTGTGATTTCAAACGCATCTTGTACGACTAACTGTTTAGCACCATTTGCTAAGCCACTTAATGATGAAATTGGTATTGAATCTGGTCTTATGACAACGATTCACGCATATACCAATGATCAGCGTTTGTCTGACGTATACCACACTGACCTACGTCGTGCTCGTGCAGCGGCGATGTCAATGATCCCAACGCAAACGGGCGCAGCGGCAGCAGTAGGCTTAGTTGTACCAGAGCTTGCTGGTAAGTTTGACGGACTAGCGGTACGTGTACCAACAGTAAACGTTTCATTGGTTGACTTATCTTTTATTGCAGCTCGTGACACTACTGTAGAAGAGATCAACGCAATCATCGAAAAAGCAGCGTCTGTTGCACCGTTGAGCGAAGTCTTGGCTGTTAACCATGAGCCATTGGTTTCAATCGACTTTAACCATAACCCATTCTCTTCAAACTTTGACGCCACTCAAACTCGCGTTAACGGTCGTTTAGTGAAAGTTATGGCATGGTATGACAACGAATGGGGCTTCAGTAACCGCATGTTAGATAATGCTGTTGCACTAATGACAGCTAAATAACTCGTCAGTCTTACTGAAAACCCAGCCTAGGCTGGGTTTTTTTATGCTTCATTAGTAGGTGAAACGACGACGATTAAGCAAGATTGCTAAGTGTTTGTCTGTTTGTGGGGTTAGTTACCAACTCTTTCGTTCGTTTAGTCTACAACATCTGAGTATAGCCAACTGTCTTTCTACGAGAAACGGTCCAATAACTCAAGTAGCCGTCAACGCGCCATGAATTCGAAACAATTTCGCCCACGCTTCTTAGCTTTATACATAAGCAGATCGGCCTGAGTCATTAAGCTCGTACAGTCGATATTTGCTTTCTTACTATATATGGCACCTAAACTAACGGTAATCGCGATCTCTCCAACATCCGTAGACATCTTAGAGTCTGAAATACAACACTGTACCTTGTTCGCAAACTTAATAGTCTGGGTTTCATCAAGTTCAGTCATAAATACACAAAACTCTTCGCCACCGATCCGACCAAATACCGCTTTTTCACTGATAATGTTACTTACCCTGTTCACGACTTCCTTAATCACCTGATCGCCAACATGATGCCCAAAATTGTCATTAACACTTTTAAACCAATCGATATCAAACAACAAAAGTGCCATAGCACTTTTACGAGCGTTGTTTTGCTGCTCAAACTCACTAATAAAAAAGCGTCGATTATTAATTCCTGTTAATGGATCTTTACCCGCCAGTAATTTCAACTCTTCGTTTGCAACGTTGAGTTCCTGGGTACGCCGGCTCACCGTTCTTTTAAGCTGTATGATGTAAATAGCAAATATGCTTAAGCAAAAAATGACCATCAGTGGCATCAAGTAACTTGGGTATACCGTTTCTACATGTAGCCATTTTCGATGAATACGGTTTAGCGTGTCTTGCTCAACTAACTTAAAACCCGACTTAATAAAATCCAGTAGCACCTCATTGCCCTTAACTACAGCGGGTTTAACCGAAGCGGTATAAAGATGCTGTACCGGAGTAAAGGCACTTTGTTTGTTTGAGGTATATAAGTAGAAGTTTGCGACTTGAAAATCTGCGACAAAAGCGTTGAGTTTAAAACTGATAGCGGCGTTGATCATTTGTTCATTGTTGTTAAAGCGAATTAGCTTAGCTTGTGGGTATGCTCCCTGGATAAATTTATCTTCATAGCTTCCTTTAATCACGCCTAAAGTGACATTATCTAAGATTGAGTCTAAGTCATCGCTTAGCAAAGACGGTACGACAAAAAGTTGACCGTCAAGTTTTGCAAGGTTATTACCGTAGTCTAGATATTGGGCCCTATCATTAGACCATAGTAACCCCGCATGAACGTCTGCTTTACCGTCTCTGACATTATCGATCGACTCCTGCCAATCAGTTAACAGAAACTTGATCTCAATCTGATTAACTTCGCCAAACTCTTTCCATAAATCTACAAGCAAGCCTCTTGGTTCGCCTTTATCGTCAAGATACGAGAATGGCTTCCATGCTTTAGAATTGGCAACGATGAGTGAAACGGCACTTTTTGATGGGGGACTGGGTGTTGCATCATTTGCTTTAAGGTAAATAGGTGTTAGCGATAGGCAAGCTACAAACAATAGCGCTAAAATTATTTTTAAGGGAGCAAAATGACCAACGCGCATGCGGCTAAGCATTGTTGTTTTTACCGTATTTTGGCCACCTTTGATGAAAATACTCACGAAAAACAGTTCCCTTGCTTCATTCGCATACCCAGTAAACGTAGCAGCATAATTAGAATTACGCTACATAACAGGTAAGGTAAGCGCTAACGGTACATTGCTTACCTCGCTTTGATAAAATATTAATTGAGTGACATTTGTAAATTATATCGGAGCGATAAAAAAGACATTTATTGACTATGAGTACGATGACATAAGATGGAGCTTACTGTGGAACCCAGTGGATAGCTTCATCAATAGTCTCAATATTTTGATTAATATAGCTCAGTAATATATTGCGCTCAGTGTTATCTATTTCAGCATTGAGTACTGCACTATGTAACTGTAGAGATTCTGACTTATGAGTTAACAGCGTAAGCGCTGAAATTTGGCTGGTATTATTATACCGCACAAGTAAAGCTCGTTGCGTGAGCTTTATTGACGTTTGTATACAACACCTTAAAAGTAAGGTTTTGTCATCATTAATAATTTGTGAAGCAAGACCTCGATATTGTAGGTCTTGCTGTCTAGTTGAATACATATTACCCCCTCATATTTTGGCCTATTTATAGGCTAATAGGAGGATATTATCTTATTAACACTGTACTCAGGCTTAACGGGAGCGAGACAAATACTGACATGAAAATCTTATTAACTACGCTTAATTCTTACGACTTTAAATATATCAATTTCAAAGCCTGCAATTCCTTGCGTATCAGGGTAGTAAGTCATGTTGACTAGTGCACCGCACAAATTTTTATATTTCTTGGTACGTCTGAAGGTGAAAGGCGTATCACAGCCCTCAATCATCACCGTGTGTACAACCCAGTCATCTTTAGCTCGTTGGGTGTGCGAACAAACTTTAACATCTTCTGAATGTACGAGCTTATCGTGCTGAACTAACATTTTGTCTACTGTGGACTTCACTATTTCCTCCATAGCAAAAAAGTAAGTAATAA
The DNA here is from genome assembly GCF_052977045.1 of Shewanella sp. 125m-7. Lineage (NCBI taxonomy): Bacteria > Pseudomonadati > Pseudomonadota > Gammaproteobacteria > Alteromonadales > Shewanellaceae > Shewanella > Shewanella sp. 125m-7. Next base: position 9,085 of record NZ_JBRILQ010000008.1, on the reverse strand, counting down.
AAGTAGCACAAAGTGGCATTTGAGTAAAAATATTCCCCTTATATTTATCACTTTTTCAGCTCGCCCCCCTCTCAACGCGCTAAAATGTAAAGTGTCTGCGTCATTTATGTAAAGAGTATGTAAATTGCATAATCTTGGCAAAATATTACTCTAATGTCTTACTGGATAACGAAATTTTGATGTAATGGTTTTTGATAAAGACAGTTAGTAACGATTTAGAGCTATGTATATGCCTGAGCCCAGACAGGATCATTAAAACGAAAAAAAAGCGCTATGCCTCAGGCATAACGCTTTAATTTGTTAGATTAAATAGCTTTGATTACTCAGCTTTCCAACCTAAGGTCTTTTCAATAGACTCGATCATCGCGCCGGCAATGTCGATGCCTGTCGCAGACTCAATACCTTCTAAACCTGGTGATGAGTTAATCTCAAGCAATAACGGTCCACGGCTAGAGCGGATAATATCCACACCGGCAACGCGTAGGCCCATCGTTTTAGCTGCTTTAATCGCCAATTGTCTTTCTGCTGCGGTTACAGAAACGATTGAAGCACTACCACCTTGGTGAATGTTAGCTCTAAACTCACCAGGAGCCGCTGTACGCTCAATTGACGCTACAACTTTACCGTCAATCACAAAACAACGTAAATCTTTACCTTGGGCTTCTTTAATGAATTCCTGCACAAGTAGGTTTACACGCAGAGATTTAAACGCGTTAATAACGCTTTCTGCTGCTTTTGTTGTTTCAGCTAGTACAACACCTTTTCCTTGAGTGCCTTCTAACAGTTTCACGATCAACGGCGCACCGCCAACCATATCAATAAGATCTTTGGTATCCACTGGCGAGTTAGCAAAACCACTCGTAGGAATATCAAGGTTGTTCTTTTGCAACAACTGTAGCGAGAACAACTTGTCTCTTGAACGAGTAATCGCGTCAGAAGTGTTTAACGCCATGATATTTAAACTTTCAAAGTGACGAGTAAGTGCACACCCGTAGAAAGTCATGCTTGGTCTAATACGTGGAATAACAGCATCCACATCATTTAGCACACGTCCGCCACGGTAATGAACTTCAGGCGACGAAGCATCAAGCTTAAGGTAGCATTGACTGATGTTCAAAAATACCATTTCATGGCCGCGTTGTTCGCCGGCTTCAATGATACGTTGGTTGCTGTACAGATCTGGGTTACTCGCCAGCAGACCAATCTTTAAACCACTTTTCTTAGCCGTTTTAACACCGTAAAGCGCTTCGACTTCAAGATCGTTTTGCTCACCTAAGCAGAATGATTCAGAAGGGTCAACCAAGGTTTTGTTGCTCATGGCTTCACGGCCTAAAAGCATACGGTAGCCCATGCTGTCACGGTTAGTTAAGGTCAACTCAACTTCCCAAGCATTACCACCTAACTGAATAACAGAGGCAATCACATAACGCTTTTCAGTTTCACCGTTAGAACTCTTAACATTGCGGCGATCAATAACCTTGCTTTCGCAGCGAAGGATGATCTTGCGACTGTTTTGTATCGGGTGCAGCTCGAATGAAACCCATGGCTCGCCCTCTCTTTTAAAAGGACGGATATTGACAGCATGGATTGACGATGTTCTGGCGCCAGAGTCAACTCTAGCTTTAATTGCTGGAACACCAAGAGATGGAAAAGCACACCATTCTTCACTTCCGATAATAAACTTATTGTCGCTCATTATAATTTTTCCAGTTAAGTTAAATTAAGGAGCGCGAAAGTACTCCTTTTTTCAGCAGATGCAAACTAAATTTTAGTTATTTCCTGCATACGGATAGAATTTTTTCCAAAATCCTGAAAACTGAGACGTTAATCAAAATTATATGCACACATAAACGTCGAATATCACGGCAAAACCGATTAAGGATACAGGGTATCAAAAATAGCGTTTTTTGAGTAGTTCTGTATGGTTAATTATAATTTAGGCTAACCAAAACTGTTATTAAAATTTCATTTTTAAACTACACATAAGGTCTTTAGGCCTCGCGGAGTAAGACCCAATTAAGTATCCACTAAATTTACCAGGGGATAACCTGAGCTTGATAGTCGTAGAATCCACCACTTTGAGCCTGAGTCAACGAATCAATCACCTGCATCATTCCTTTTACTGACATGTCGGTATCGATAAGAGCATTAGGCCCACCCATTGCGGTAAGTACCCAGCCTGGATGTAATGCCACACACTTTATATTGTCATCTTTAAGATCGATTGACAGACTTTTAACAACAGAGTTTAGTGCCGCTTTAGAGGAGCGATAATAATAACCGCCTCCACTACTATTATCTTGCATGCTGCCGACTTTAGAGGAAATAAACGCAACTACGCTATTAGTGCCTAGTTTAAGGTTTTTATGTAACGCTTCGGTTATTAATAATGGTGCAATGGTGTTGATCTCGAACACTCTACGCCACTCCTCAATATCCGTTTGCCCAAAACGTACTCCCTTGGGCCCGTAATAACCGGCGTTATTGATTAATAAGTCAATTGGCACTTCGCCTAATTCAGAACCTAATGCTGCAATAGAATCGGGGATTGCTACATCTAACGATATGACCCTTAAGCCCTCAAATTCGGCCTTTAGCACTGAAAGTTCGACCGCTTTCTTAGGGTTTCGACAAGTAGCGGTAACCAGCCAACCCGCTTTTAAATAGTGCTCTACAAACGTGCGGCCAATTCCGCGATTCCCACCAGTAATGAGTACATGTTTAGTCATTCAAATTACCCCACAAGGTATCGAGCATCACATTCGCTCAGTCTAGTTCAGTGTGATCAAAGGTGCAGATTTTTTACTAGCACGCTTAATAACATGAAAAGTTACAAACTAGTTATCAACTGTAACGACTTTAGGCTTGTATATCGTATAATATCGACGATAAAACGTTTAGTTACTGTATGTATTTTTAACATCCCTACCCCACTAAAAACAAGAAAAAGAGAATGACTAAGTGAAAAAGATAACGCTCCCTACGCTACTTGTCGTTTCGACATTTACTGCGTTAACCATGAGTGCCCAAGCACAAGTAATAAAGCAGTCAAAAGGAAATTTTGAAGACAAGTTTAGACAACTAGATGAAAGTTTACCTACGGCAAACGCATACCGAAACGCCGCGGGTGAACCGGGACATGAATATTGGCAACAACAAGTCGATTATCAAATTAAAGCCACACTCGACGAGGCTAAACGCCGAATCGAAGCGACTCAGAAAATCACCTACAGCAATAACTCACCTGATACCCTCAAGTATCTGTGGCTGCAATTAGATCAGAATTATTATAAAGCTGACTCAATCGCTAGCCGAACTAGAACGTTTTCAACGCCTAAAGAGCTTGCTAATAGCGTTAACGGTAAACCCACAAAAATGAGCATGTCAGGTTTGCGTAAACAGCAGTTTCTCGCCGATAACAAAGTTGGCTATGAGATTGGAGACATCACCTTAGCCGGTCAAAAACTAAAGGCGACCGCGGTGGGTACCAATATGCGTATCGACCTTTTGACACCACTTAAGCCGGGTAAAAAAATTACCTTTTCCCTTGAGTACGCCTACAATATTACCGATCAAAAAGCAGTGGGTGGCCGTTCGGGATATGAGCATTTCCCAAAGGATGAACGCCCAGGTGGCAATGATATTTTTCAATTAGCTCAATGGTTTCCAAGACTTCATGCCTATACAGATTATGAAGCGTGGACCAACAAAGCCTTTTTAGGTAGCGGCGAATTTACGCTTGAGTTTGGCGACTATGATGTTGAAATTACGGTGCCCGCTGATCATATAGTGGCATCTACCGGTTACCTTGCGAACCCTAGAAGCGTGTTGAACTCTAGCCAGCGTAAGCGACTAGACAGTGCAAAAAGCAGTAAGCGCCCAGTGTTTATTGTCACCGAAGACGAAGCATTAGAAAACGAGGCGCAAGGCACGGAAGATGTTAAAACCTGGCACTTTAAAGCGGAAAATGTTCGAGATTTTGCCTGGGCATCTTCACGTAAATTTATCTGGGACGCCAAAGGATATCAACAAAAATCAGCCGAGCAAGAATTAGTGATGGCGATGTCTTTCTACCCGAAAGAAGGGGGGGATTTATGGAAAAAATACTCTACTGAATCCATTATTCACACCATGGAGGTCTATTCACGTTACTCTTTTGATTACCCCTATCCTACTGCGCAGTCTATCAATGGACCTGTTGGGGGGATGGAATATCCGATGATCACCTTCAATGGCCCGCGCACTGAGCTACAAGATGATGGTACTCGTACCTATACAATATCGGAAAAACGTTTTCTGATTGGCGTCGTGATCCATGAAATCGGCCACATTTATTTTCCCATGATTGTAAACTCTGATGAACGCCAATGGACATGGATGGACGAAGGGCTTAACAGTTTTCTTGAATCTATCGCGGTACGCGAATGGGAAACTGACTCCCACTGGGCTAGAGAGCCACGCGATATAATTGAATACATGAAGTCTTCTATTCAAGTACCCATTATGACGCAATCTGACAGTATCTTGAAGTTTGGCCCTAACGCATATACTAAACCTGCAATAGCATTGAACATCCTGCGAGAAGTTATTTTAGGCCGCGAGTTATTTGACTTTGCGTTTAAAGAGTATGCCAATCGTTGGAAGTTTAAACGCCCTACTCCATCAGACTTTTTTAGAACAATGGAAGAGGCTTCCAGCGTTGATCTAGATTGGTTTTGGCGCGGTTGGTTTTACTCGACCGATCATGTGGATTTATCTATTGATAAAATCTATAAGCTCAACATGACGAGTAAAGATCCTGATATCGATTTCAATCGTGAAAGAGAAATTGAACAAGAAAAACCAACGCCTATGGCTATCTTAAAGAACCAGCAAGAAGGGATTAAGACCTGGGTAGAATTGAATGACGATGTATCTGATTTTTATGATGAAAACGATCAATATACTGTTACTAATAAAGAGCGTAATAAGTACAACAAGTTTATCAAAAAACTAGAACCTTGGGAAAACGCAGTATTAGAGCGTGCCGTAAAAGAAGACAAAAACTATTATGTACTGCAGTTCTCAAACCTTGGTGGTTTAGTCATGCCAATATTACTTAATCTAACGTACACAGATAACACTGTTGAATCGTTAAATATCCCTGCTGAAATCTGGCGCCGTAGCCCTATGATTGTTAACAAACTCATTATCACTGATAAAGAGTTAAAAGAGGTCGAAATAGATCCAAGCTGGCAGACAGCCGATGTCGATCTCAATAATAACTACTTCCCTAGACGTATCATTCCATCACGTATCGAAGCCTATAAAAAGGAAAAGAGTAAGAGCAAGTTAAAACGCGATATCATGCAAGATATTAAAACAGAGCTTAAATCTGATGAAGAACTAGACGCAAGCAAAACGCCATCAGGAGTGAAATCATGATGCGTTTTTTGCTCATCTTCTGTAGCTTATTGCTAACAAGTAATGTGCAAGCGCACCAACAAAAAACGGCTGTGACAAGCTTAAGTTTTAACCATCGTTTACAACATATTGAAGTTATGCATAAGTTTTACTTACATGATGCAGAACACGCAGTAAAGGCGTTATTCGATCCGAGTGCCGACATTTTAAGTGATAAAGCGACTCAACAAACATTCGCTGACTATGTTCAAAGCCAATTTGGCCTAAAGTCTGGAGACGGTACTGATATTGCGTTATCTTTTGTTGGAGTAGAGTTAGATGGCAAATTCCTCTGGGTTTATCAAGAAACCAAGATCCCAGCAGAAATTAATGTTTTGTCTATTTCAAACGGCGCTTTACACGAGTTATGGCCAGCCCAAGTAAACTTAGTTAACGTTGAAGGTAAAGGAGAGGTAAAATCTGTTCTTTTTGATAGTGCTACCAGTTGGGTATCAGTAGCGTTAACTCAGAAGTAAAATACTACTCAGTTGCTAACGTTTGTTTCACAGCTGACTTTATCTTTTTAAATTAAATAGATAAGAGGTAAACTGCCGGTGTAGTACTAACAAAAATAACTATCATCAAGGCTTGATAACTTAAATTAGTCATTCATCCTCAAGCTATATAGCCATAAGTAATTATGGCTATATAGTGCATATTTAATGGTCGTTTTACCACGTTAACGAGTTTGCGTTCTCGTTAATTCAATACCGCATAGCCTCTATTGACCATACAGTTTTTAATCACAGTTTGTTGCTCCGTAGTATAATCAGCTTTATTTTGTCTTCTATCTCTGCCCTTGGAAAGAACACCAATACCCAGTCCAATTGCGGCACCTTGTTTAGCACCATCGGTCCCCGAACCACCTGCGATTGCCTTGCCGGCCGAACCGATAGCGGCACCTTTTGCTGCCGTGCCAATTGCACTACCATCGCTACTCTTCTGTTGCACTTGAGTCGATAACTCTGTGCATTGATGAAGATCATACACATAATCTTTTTCATCAACCCCAGTCTTATCGACAATGATATTTGCCATTGCACTCACAGGTAAAAACAAAAAACCAATCATTAAAAAGTAACTTCTCATTAAATATTTCCTCTTTATAAAAATAGCAGTGTTAATCATCAATAGAATCAAGCTACTTAGTCCGTTTTGACTTCTGCTTTATATCCATTATAGTACAGCGTTCTACCTGTCTCGCACTTGAACAAATATTCACTAAGGCCCATTAATGCAACAAAATGTAAAATCTACTGAAGAGGCTTTGTCTATTTTATTAGGGACTCGGAATTTTGAAAAAGTGGAGTGTATACAATCACTTTGGTCTGGATATGGTGATATTTCAAAATACAGGTTTACATTGCCCAGCTCAAACGCTAACAATGATCCTCACTTTGTTGTAAAACATATCTGTCCTCCAAAAGATGTAACACACCCAAGGGGATGGACAAGTTCAGTCTCCCACCAAAGAAAGCTGGACTCATATCAAGTCGAAATAAATTTCTATCGTCACTGGGCAAAAGCCTGCAATCAGCATTGCCGTGTCCCTACTCTTTTGGCTCAAACAAGCTTTACCACAGGAACTGAGCTGACACATCTCATCGTGATGAGCGACCTAAACTCACAAGGTTTTTCGGCCAGAGCATCAACACTTACCATACAACAAACTAAGTTATGCTTAGCTTGGTTAGCGAATTTTCATGCAATATTTTTAACCGCATCAACTAACGAGAAACCTGATGGTCTCTGGCCAATTGGGACATATTGGCATCTTGCCACCCGACAGGAAGAATGGCATTCGATGCCTGACTCTGAACTCAAGGCAAAAGCAGTGCGAATAGATAACTTACTAAATAACTGCAAATACAATACATTAGTTCATGGCGATGCCAAAGTTGCTAACTTTTGCTTTAACGAAAACTTTACCGATGTCGCCGCTGTAGATTTTCAATATGTTGGTAATGGGGTTGGAGTAAAAGATGTCATTTACTTACTTGGCAGCTGCTTAACAGAGCAAGAGTGCGCGCATAACTTTGCAGAATTACTAAATGAATATTTCACGCTGCTTACTCAAGCGATAAATTTATACCAGCCTAACATAGATGCTGATGCCGTTATTTATGAGTGGCGAAAGTTAGTGGATTTAGCCTGGGCCGACTTTGAACGCTTTCTAGTTGGTTGGGCACCTACGCATTCCAAGCGAAATCAATTTAGCAACAATATAACTGAAGCTGCGTTAAATTCGTTAAGTTGAGCGAGTTACTTTTAGAAAGCGAGAACATACATGCTGTTTAGAATGTATGTTCTGAACTGAAATAAGAACGGGTAGATAACTAGTTCGCTTTATCGTCTATCGTCTACTTTCTACCGCATGAGATTAGGTACTATTGCTCAACATCAACATCCGCCGTACTTTGATATTCACTCAATAGAAAATCGATTGCTTGATCAAAGGTATCAACCTGATGAAGAGACATAAACTCTTTCAGACGAGCGACGAGATCGTTACCAATCTCTATATGAGATTTTTTCTTACGTTTCTTAATCTGGGATAATTCTTTACGAACCATGCGCCAGCCATAATCACTAAAATATTGATTAAGTAATTTATTGGATTTTACTAACGCTTCTTCAAGTCCACGGGTCTGTTTTCGTTTAGCATTTAATTCAGACAAACTTTCGCTCAACATGACATAGAGTCGCTGGCACTCTTTAGTAGAATTAAATTCTATAAACCACTCGGTTCTTTTTTCCATTTCACTTAATGGAATAAGGCGGTAGATCAAGGGTAAGGCAAGCACTAACTCATCAATTTGCAATATCTTCAACATTCGCCCAGCTGTAGGCTTAGCATTATGGTATTGCCATACTTGGGCGGAATTTATAGGCGTTTGCGCCCCAAACTTATCTACTTGCACGAAACCTCTCGACTATATAGTTAGGTCTAAAATACCATGCATAATAGTATGGTATAACCATTTTAAGCAAGGAATATCTTAGATCGCCCTATTAACCTTCGTATTATTCCGTCATATTTAAAATTAGCAAGCTCTTAAGTTTTCTCAAGTAATAAAATGGTGACACCAGCTTATTGTCTGCAATGGTCTTGGTTACTACACTGTACTCCTTTACCATTGGCAACAGCACTAGATTAAGCTCAATATCTTCTTACTTGTAGTTAGCATGGTATAACCATACTTTGACGAATCGGTTGACCTAGGTATCATCGATGCTGCTTTTAAAATCGAGAACGGTATTTCAAGAACAATAATCAACCAGTCATGGTAGTTTAATTGAGCCATTACGACCTTTAGTGCTTATAAAAAGAACAGCTTATGGCTGATTTAACGCTACCAGTGATAATGACGATTATCACTGGTAGAGAAGCTCAATTTTAAGTAGAATATCAGCGGTTTATTGGGCTAATTTCCACCAGCAGGCGCTGGATGTAGGCGTATTGGATAGATGAATTCACAGAAAAACAGACATGAAATCGGTAGCGATTCTGACAAAAATAACACAGAACAGATAAACAATATTGCAACAGATCAAGTTGAAAGTACTCAAGTTGAAAGTACTCAAGTTGAAAGTACTCAAGTTGAAAGTACTCAAGTTGAAAGTACTCAAGTTGAAAGTACTC